>CAWUTY010000094.1:0-3755 GCA_963925575.1 Candidatus Nanopelagicaceae bacterium | reverse complement strand
GTTCTGGAATTTGATGAAGTCTGGCATTACTACGAGGGTGATCCGGTTGCACTTTATGAATTTCACAAAGATGGCACAGCGCGAACTATAACTTTAGGTCGAGATATTGCAGCTGGCCAAGTTATGCAGCACACGATTAAGACCGGCGTTATTCAAGCAGGGGAAGTTGCACCTGGCGGTGTATGGTCACTCTTTGCCTGCACAATGTCACCAGGATTTACCGCAAGTTGTTTTCGCGGTGTAACTAAGCAAGAGCTACGTGGTAAATATGCGGGTTATGAAGAAATAATCGAACGCATGGGAGTTCCAGATGGACACGAGACTGATCTTCCTGCTGATTATGTAAATGAAAGATTTAGTAAAGGCTAATTAGAGCGGAATATTTCCATGTGCTCCGCGACGATGTGGCGCAGCAGCAAGTGTCCGAGCCAGCGCACTGCGGGTATGTTGCGGATCAATAATTTCATCGACTGCGCCTATCTCGACTGCACGCTTAACTCCACCGGAAATCTTGTCATGTTCGGCAGCGAGTTCAAGCTCCATGTCTTCACGTTGTTCTTCTGGTAAATCCGCAAGCAATCTGCGATGCAGAACTCGTACCGCAGCAACAGCGCCCATCACTGAAACTTCAGCATCTGGCCAAGCAAATACTCGGGTTGCACCGAGTGATTTAGCGTTCATCGCCACAAAAGCGCCACCGTATGCGCGCCTGGTAATAAGCGTTACGCGCGGAACAACTGCTTCACCGAATGCGTGCAACAACTTAGCACCGCGTCTTACGGCGCCTTCCCATTCTTGACCCGCCCCTGGCAAGAATCCGGTGACATCTGCGATAACAAGCAACGGAATTCCAAAGGCATCGCAGGTGCGCACGAAGCGAGCCGCTTTTTCACCAGCTGCAGAATCAAGGACTCCACCTATATGCGCGGGATTGTTTGCGATTACACCAACAGTGCGACTACCAAAGCGACCAAGCACTGTCGTCATATTCTCGGCCCACACTGGAAGCAGTTCTAGTTTTTCACCGTCGGCATCCAAAATCGCATCAATTAGCGGATGTACTTCATAACTTCGTTTAGATACCGGCGGAATAAAGACAGATAAATCTAAATCTTCTAACGCGGTATCAAAATGACCTTGATTAGCGAACAATGCAGTTACTTCTCGGATTGCTTCAATTGCAGCATCTTCACTGGCGGCAATCACATGTGCGACGCCGCTATTTTTGCTATGCGCCTCTGGACCGCCAAGAGATGCCATATCCACATCTTCGCCAGTTACAGATTTAACAACATCAGGGCCCGTTACAAAGATGCGGCCTTCGGGCGCAAGAACAACGATGTCAGTTAAGGCCGGACCGTATGCACCGCCACCTGCAGTTGGTCCAAGTACAAGTGAAAATTGTGGGATGCGACCGCTAGCCAATATCATTGATTGAAATACTTCACCGAAGGCATTTAGCGATGAAACTCCATCACTTAAACGCGCACCACCTGAGTGCCAGATACCGATAATCGGCAATTGCTTAGCCATCGCTTCGCGATAGGCCGCGATGATGACTTGGGAACCTGCAACGCCAAGTGCTCCGCTTTTTATTGTGGCGTCCGATGCAAAGACAACGACTTTATTTCCTTTAATGCTGCCAGTTGCTGCGATCATTCCGCAATCAGTGCGTTCGATTAATAACGAATCAGTGCCCGGATCTAGCAGGCGTTGGATTCGCAGTAATGGATCGCGTGGGTCAACCTCTTTGTGGACCATAACAAATGAGTTTATAGAGTGGCGAAAGCCAGTACAACGTTATGGCCGCCAAAACCAAAGGAATCATTAAGCGCGGCGATCTGTCCTGCGGGAAGTTGGCGTGGTGTATCACGAACCACATCGATAGTCACTGCTGGATCTAAATTTTCAATATTAATAGTTGGGGGAGCCAGACGTTCCTGCAACGCTTTCACAATAAATACAGATTCAATTGCACCGGCCCCACCAAGTAAGTGTCCAGTCATTGATTTAGTTGCAGATACAGCAACATGATCAGAATCTTTACCGAGCGCTAAACGAAGTGCGTTTGCCTCTGCAACATCGCCAGCTGGTGTTGATGTGGCGTGCGCGTTTAAGTGAACGATATCTTTAGTTGAAAGTTTGGCATCTAGAAGCGCAAATTTAATTGCGCGCTGCACGCCAGCGCCATCTGGGTCAGGTGCTGCGATGTGATAACCATCAGATGAAAGACCTTGTCCAACTAGTTCACAGTAAATCTTGGCACCGCGTGCTTTGGCATGTTCGTACTCTTCGAGCACCAAAACTCCGCCGCCTTCACCCAATACAAACCCATCACGATCGGCATCATAGGGACGTGATGCGCGCTCTGGGGCATCGTTACGGGTGGAAAGTGCTTTCATCGCCGCAAAACCAGCCATGGGAAGTTGATGAATTGCAGCTTCAACGCCACCGCTGACAACAACATCTGCGCGGTTGTTGCGAATCATTTCAAGTGCATAACCAATTGCTTCAGCCCCTGATGCGCATGCACTAACCGGGGTATGCACTCCTGCTTTGGCTTGAAGTTCTAGACCAACATTTGCCGCTGGTCCATTTGGCATCAGCATCGGAACGGTATGCGGGCTTACACCGCGCGCACCTTTTTCTTTCAAATTATCGAATTGATCAAGCAAGGTGATAACGCCACCGATACCTGAAGCGATTACAACGCCAAGTCGTTCTTTATCAAGATCTGGTGCGCCCGCATCTTTCCACGCCTCACGTGAGGCAATCAGTGCAAATTGTTCTGAGCGATCAAGGCGACGCATTTCAACGCGCTCCATTTGATCGGCTGGCTCTGTAGCAACGCGCGCTGCAAAGTGCACGGGTAAAGTATCGCGCCAATCTTCGGTTAGCAGGCGTACACCACTCTTGCCAGCGACTAACGCGACCCAAGTCGATGCAACATCTCCACCAAGTGGAGTAGTTGCACCAAGACCTGTGACTACGACGCGGCGCTGTGACATGAAATTACTTATGCGGCAGCGTTAACGATAAAGTTAACTGCATCTCCTACTGTTGCGAGATCAGTTACTTTCTCATCTGGAATCTTTACGCCGAAACGCTCTTCGCAAGCTACTACAACTTCAACCATACTAAGTGAATCTACTTCTAGATCATCAGTGAAATTCTTACCGAGTTCGATTGATGCAGCTGGGATACCGGCTACTTCTTCAACGATCTCTTTGATTCCTGCGAGTACATCTGCTGGTGAAAGTGCCATTGTGATCAATCCTTTTCCTAATTAATTGTGAAGCGGTTAACTTGGGTAACAGATGGTAATTGTGGCCGATGAGGGGCCTTACTTCCTAGTAAATGGGCGGATAATTGCGAAAAAATTATGGTTTTGGCGGCAATTTCACAACTTGGCCCGCAAAAACGAGACCTGCGCCATACCCGATGAGCAAGGCTAATTTGCCATGAAGCTCTGGGTGCTTGAGCAAGAGCGCATCCATGGCAAGCGGGATTGATGCCGCGGAAGTATTTCCGTTGGTGCGAATGTCATCTGCAATGACAACAGAGGCAGGCAGCTTCATCTCCTTAGCCATTGTTTCGATAATGCGCACATTTGCTTGATGCGGAATAAATGCGTCTAAGTCGTTAACGCTTAGCCCCGCCGAATCAAGTGCTTTAAGTGCAGCCTTACTCATTGAGAACACCGCCCAGCGAAAAACCTTCTGTCCTTCTTGCGTGATATTTGGCCATTTCACATC
>CAWUTY010000093.1:0-2812 GCA_963925575.1 Candidatus Nanopelagicaceae bacterium | reverse complement strand
TGCGGGACGTCCAACATCTGAGTACTTGCAATATGTTCTCTCTCGTATCACAGCGCCAGGTGCGGTTTACCTTGCACTCGTTGCGATTATTCCGATCGGTGCGTTGATCGTATTCGGCGCAACTCAAAACTTCCCATTCGGCGGAACTGCGATCCTGATCGTAGTCGGCGTTGGCCTTGATACTGCAAAGCAGATTGAAAGCCAGTTGCAGCAGCGTTCGTACGAGGGGTTCTTGCGCTAATGCGTTTACTCCTGGTTGGACCACCAGGTGCGGGTAAAGGAACACAAGCTCAATTCCTCGCAGCGCACTACTCAATTCCACATATTTCAACTGGCGATATTTTTCGCGCTAATTTAAAAGCCGGAACTGATTTGGGCAATCAAGCAAAAGCATTTATGGACCGTGGGGAATTAGTTCCCGATTCAGTTACAAATGAGATGGTGAAAGACCGCCTGACCCATGAAGATGCTGCAAATGGCTTTTTGCTTGATGGATATCCCCGTAACGTTGTTCAGGCCGACGTGCTTCGCGCCTTTTTGGCCGAAAGAGATACCCCTTTGCAAGCAGCGCTAGAACTTTCGATTGCACCTGATGAAATCATCAAACGTTTATCTTCACGCCGCACATGTCGTGCTTGTGGAGCATCCGCCGCCGCTGGTGCAACGAGCTGCACTTCTTGTAATGAGACTGATCTCTATCAACGCGAAGATGACAAAGAAGAAGTCGTCGCGCGCCGCCTTGAGGTATATCAAGAACAGACGGCGCCAATTATCACTTTCTATCGCGGTGAAGGCTTACTAATCACAATTCCAGCTGTCGGCTCCGTCGCCGAAATCACCGAGCGCGCAATCACCGCGCTCGGCCGCCTTTCTTAATTTAAGAATTTAATTAGAGTATCGATATGGCGATTCAGATAAAAACCCTTGATCAACTCAAGGTTATGCGTCGCGCCGGTTTAGTAGTTGCTGACATTCATCAGCAGATTCGTGCCGCGATTAAGCCTGGAATGACCACGAGTGCACTAGATGCGGTTGCAGCAGCATGTATCAAGCGCGGTGGCGCTACCCCAAACTTTTTAAATTACCATGGCTTTCCTGCATCAATTTGTGTATCTGTAAACGAAGAAATTGTTCACGGAATCCCAAGTGATCGCATTATTAATGATGGTGATTTAGTTTCAATTGACTGTGGTGCCATTATTGATGGTTGGCATGGGGATGCGGCCTTTTCAATTGGTGTCGGCACCGTTGATCCGCAAGATCAGAAGTTAATGGATGTCTGCGAAGAGTCTATGTGGCGCGGAATCGCTGCTGGTCACCTCGGTGCGCACTTATCTGATATCGGTGCAGCGATCGAAAGTTATATCGATTCGCAAGGAAAGTTCGGAATTTTGCAAGAATATGGTGGCCATGGAATCGGTACAGAGATGCACCAAGAACCACATGTTCTTAACTTTGGGAAACGTGGAAATGGCCCTGAATTAATTGTCGGTATGGCACTGGCGATTGAACCGATGATCACTCGTGGCACCCATAAGACAAAAGTATTAGGTGATGATTGGACGGTTGTGTCTCAAGATAAATCACGCGGGGCGCATTTCGAACATTCATACGCACTTTTGCCAGATGGAAAGCCATATGTATTGACCGCACCTGATGGTGGCAAAGAAAAGTTAGCCAGCCTTGGAATCGAAGTTTCAAGCCTGCTTATTTAGCCTAAACGCATCTAGCAGGTAACCATCGCCCGGAGGATATCCAGAGCTAAGGCCCACTTTTGGCCCGAAAGATTGGGCGTGTCTAGGGGGTTCAATAGAGGCGATTTAGCCGATTTCCCTTTATAAGGGGGGTGGCTTTAGACTGCACCTTCGCACCAAGCGGAAATCCTGAGGATTTTTGATTGGTGCAACCGCGCCCGCAAACGGGTGTGGGTTCGATTTGAAACAGAAGTGGGTGTTAGTGGCTAGCAAAGATGGTGCCATCGAGATTGAAGGCTCCGTTGCTGAAGCTCTACCAAACGCAATGTTTCGCGTTGAACTAACTAATGGGCACAAAATTCTTGCGCACATCAGTGGCAAGATGCGAAAGAACTACATTCGCATTCTTCCTGGTGATCGTGTGATCGTAGAACTAAGTCCATATGACCTCACCCGAGGTCGAATTATTTACCGTTACAAGTAACGAAGAGTGGAGCAAGAGCATGAAGGTTAATCCAAGCGTTAAGAAGATTTGCGATAAGTGCAAAGTCATTCGCCGCAAGGGTCGCGTCATGGTCATTTGCGAAAACTTACGTCACAAGCAACGTCAAGGTTAATTCGTTTACGAATTAACCAATAAAGAAGGTTAAAACCTTTAGGTTTTACCCAAAAGAATTGCTAATTCGTTAGTAATTATTTCTATAACTTAATAAATACGCGTGGTGCAACTAAGTAAGTAATTACTTAGAACTCTCGGACCGGTAGGCCGAGACTCAACTCAAGTTGAGGAGCACTGCGAAGGACCTTCCGGATACAGATCGGTTGAATAAATGGCACGTCTTGTTGGTGTCGATCTTCCGCGCGAAAAGCGTCTGGAAATCGCACTCACCTATATCTTCGGAATGGGTCTTACTCGTTCGCATGCAACTCTCGCGGCAACTGGGATTTCTCCAGATACACGCGTTAAGGATTTGCAGGAATCAGAACTCGCACAGCTTCGTGAATACATCGAAGCTAACTACAAGATTGAGGGCGATCTTCGCCGCGAAATCGCTGGCGACATTCGTCGTAAAGTTGAAATTCAGAGCTACCAAGGTATTCGTCACCGCAAGGGACTT
>CAWUTY010000092.1:0-14427 GCA_963925575.1 Candidatus Nanopelagicaceae bacterium | reverse complement strand
GGGTTGCACCAATTCGTAATTGCGTAACTTCGCTCTCGTGATGGGGGCGTGTTGTAATTGGCAGCCTGTATGTTTACCAAACAATCGGAACGGGTTCAACCCCCGTCGCCTCCACCACAGTCTTAGCTAAGGCGATTCGATCTATTGGTAATGGTCAAAAGAATTGAATTAGCTGTGCATGGGAGGGCCTCGAGAAATCGAGGCCTTTCCCAAATCTCTGGCTTTTATGTTGGTTGTGCAATTAAGATTTATAGATGAAATTTCTAATATCTGTAATTGACGATCTTTCGAACTCTGGCACTCCCGCTGAAATGATCGAGATTGATAAATTCAATGACGAATTACGTGCAAATGGCCAGTGGATATTTGCTTGGGGTTTACAGGCGCCAGAGACAGCTACGGTAATTGATAATCGCAACGGGGCAAACCTCAGCACCGGAAAGCCATTTTTTGATGCGAAAGAGAATTTCAGCGGACTTTGGTTGATTGAAGCGGAGAGCCAAGATATCGCAGAAGAATTAGCCTTTAAAGCGTCAAAGGCTTGCAATAGAAAAGTCGAGCTACGCCCTCTCCACTAAATGTTTTACAGATTTACTTATCTGGATTAGGAACTGTCACGTCGCGAACAAATGATTCAAGATCATTTACTGATTGCAAGAAGCCGCGCAAGGTGCGAAGCGTGGCGCCGAAGTTGGTAAATTCACCAACTTTTAAGCCATCTGCGTCATACATCTTGCGGAATTCAGGCAAGTTATCAAGCATCGGCTGCAATATGCGCGGATCGACTGGTTCATCGATGCTATTTGGATTTGGCATGATTCCAGCCTTATTTATCTTTACCTGCCAGCCGTAAGGGGGAGAGATAACTGCATCTCCACCAATGATCTGGCTCCAGTGCATGTGATTGCGAAACGCTGCAGATAGCAAACGAGTGCGGTAGCCGCGTTCTTTGTAAATCTTGTGTGCGTTCTTAAATACAGCAACGCCAGCCCACTCCATGATTCCCGGATCAAGCATCACACCAGCTTTTTCAGCAGAAACTTTCACCCAGTCATCTACGCGGCCAACCATGATTGTGCAGACAGGACCCATCTGTGAGATATCTAAACCTTCAGCTTCGCGGCGCTTTAGCCCGCGTTCAATTGCTTCGGCAACTGCAATCGTTTGGGCAACTGAGAAAGAAACGGTTGCGTTAAGACTTACACCCGCGTAAGTTGCTTCTTCAAACGCGGTGATCGCCTCTGAAGTAACGGGAATCTTCACAATTATATTTTTGGCAAGTTTGGAGAATTCAATCGCTTGCGCAGTGAGTGCCTTGGCATCTCGAAAATTTCTCGGGTCAGTCTGTATTGATAGGCGTCCATTGCGCCCGTTATATTTTTCAAATTCTGGTTCCAGAATCTTTGCTGCGTTAAGTGAAAGCTCTTTGACCATAGCCCAGCCAATTGCATCATCGGTTGCTGCTGGATTGGCTTGGGCATATTCCTTAATGCGTCCAACCCAGAAATCTTTATCTGCCTTAATCGCGCTAAGTGCGATGACCGGATTGCATGTTGCTCCGACGATTCCCCATGTAAGGGCATCTTTCAATTCTTTCGGATCAGCCGAGTCATTCCACAGAACTGTTTGTGAGTTTTCCTTCATAAACAAGAAAGGGGACTGAGACATTTTTCCTCCGTTGAGCGTTACCGAGTAAAGATAACTCTAATTGCAAGTTAGGTTTTAGTAAACTCACGCCGTATCGCGCATCCAAAATTAATTGTGGGAGCCTAGGAGATAATTAAATTAAGACCTGCAGCAGCCGCCGTGACAAGAGTAATCTTCTGAAATAGTTCTAGATCAATTTTATTTACCAATTTTCTACCCAAAATAGCACCAAGAGGTACGGCAGGTAGTGCTGGAAAAATGTATTGAAACGATTGGAAATCAAGAAGACCAAGACCTAAAGTAAATGGCACCTTAAATACGTTGATCACGAAGAAAAACCATGCAGTATTTCCTAGGAAATTCATAACTGAATTACGACGCATAAGTAAGTAGATACTCATAGGCGGTCCACCTGAGTTAGCCACCATGCTCATGAAGCCGGCCATTGACCCCAATACGATGCGAAGTGGTTTCGGGTAGCGCAGGTTTATATCTAATTCTCGTTTTTGCAGGCGCTGACTTATTGGATAGAAAACAACTAAGAGAAGAACTATCCAACCAATTGTTTTTTTGAGTGACTCATCTGAAGAGTGCGACAAGAAATAGGCACCAACAATGACTCCGGCTATCACCGGCCAAATCAATTTCCGTAGCATTTTCCATTCGACATGTTTTTTATAAACACCAATTGCGAATAGGTCTCCAACAATTAAAAGAACTAACAAGACCCCAGTTGATTCCTTGGCTGGCATAATTGTTGCTAGTAGCGCGGCATTTACCATACCGATTCCACCGATGGCGGTCTTTGATAAACCAATTAAAAAGCCGATTAGTACCAAGAGGAGAATTAGACTCAGGCTCATAATGAATTGAGTCTAAGCGTTCGAGCGCTATTCTTTTCACTGTTGTAGGTTCGATGCCCAGGAAGAGGAAGTCATGCTGGAAGCGATTTTCCTTGGGGCCTTGCAAGGTTTAACGGAATTCCTTCCAATCTCATCTAGCGCTCATATCCGTATCGCTGGAGAGTTATTTGGAACGAGCACAGATCCAGGTGCAACTTTCACAGCGATCACTCAGATTGGAACTGAACTCGCTGTTTTGATTTATTTTAGAAAAGATATTTTGCGAATCGCATTGGCATGGATGAATCAAATTTCTCGCCGGACGTTGCAAGGTGATGAAGTGCGTGATGCTCGCATGGGCTGGCTAATCATTATTGGATCGCTACCGATCGTTATCTTGGGTTATCTTGGACAAGATTTGATTCGTGATAATTTCCGTTCACTTTGGTTAATTGCAATTGTGTTAATTGTCTTTGGCATAATTCTTGGTATTGCAGATAAGTATGGAAAAACTGAACGCCAACTACATCAATTAACTCCAGCCCACGGAATTCTCTATGGCTTGGCGCAATCACTTGCCCTTGTGCCAGGTGTATCGCGCTCTGGTGCAACTATTGCGATGGGACGTTTTCTTGGTTACAGCCGTGAAGCGGCGTTGCGCTACTCATTTCTTTTGGCACTGCCTGCAGTTTTCGGCAGCGGCTTGTATGAACTAAAAGGAGCCATTGGCGATACTTCTTCAACTCAACCCTTCTCGCTACCCGAAACCTTGGTTGCTACCGTCATCGCTTTCGTCATTGGATATGCCGTAATTGCCTGGATTCTAAAATATGTAACAACTAAGAGTTTTGCACCATTTATTGCCTATCGGATTGGTTTGGGTTCACTTCTCCTAATCGCCCTATCTACTGGAATGATCTCCTAATGAAGAATTGGTCAGGCACTGTAACTTTTGCAGATTCGCAAACATTTGCTCCAGCTACGACTGCAGAATTAGCGGAGATTGTTGCGACATACCCAAAGGTCCGCGCTAGAGGCAGCGCCCATTGCTTTAATGCAATTGCAGACACAGATGCAATTTCAGTTACCTTTGAAAACTTGCCGAACGAACTGGTAATCAATAAAGAAAAACAGATAGTTACCGTTTCCGCCGGAATCAAATATGGTGAACTAGCTGTGGCACTGGAAGAACGAGGCTGGGCTCTGCATAACATGGCATCGCTGCCACATATTTCTGTGGCAGGTGCGATTGCAACAGCAACACATGGATCTGGTGTTGCAAATGGAAATCTGGCGACGGCAGTTCGAGGGCTAGAAGTTGTTCTGCCTGATGGAAGTATCAAGAAAATTACTTTGGAAAGCTCTGAGTTTGCTGGATATGTTGTTGGGCTAGGAGTTATAGGAATAGTTATAAAGGTAGATTTGGCGATCGAGCCAACTTTTAACATTGAACAAACTGTTTACCGTGGGATGTCACGAGAAACTTATGCTGCAAATCTTGATGAAATTATGTCACTTGCATATAGCGTTAGTTATTTCACAACTTGGGCTGCAGCCGGCGGGGGAGAAGTTTGGGCAAAGTTTCGCAGCGGTTCTCTTGCACCAGATGGTTTATTCGAGGCTTATCCCGCAACATCTAATCGCCATCCTTTGCCGGGTTTAGATCCAGAACCTTGCACAGAACAGATGGCGGTTAGTGGTCCATGGCACTTGCGGTTGCCGCATTTTAAAATGGAGTTCACACCAAGTGCGGGCGATGAGATTCAAAGTGAGTTCTTTGTCGATCGCAAAGATGCACCAGCAGCGATTGCGGCACTTGAAAAGATTGCACCTCAGATAAGCGAGATTTTGTGGGTAACTGAAATACGCGCGATTGCAGCGGATGAGTTATGGATGAGCCCCCATTTTCAGCGTGATTCAATTGGTATTCACTTCACCTGGAAGAAAGTCGATGCCGTCTATGAGTTTGTACAGGTTGTGGAAGCCGTATTAGCGCCCTTCAAATATCGCCCACATTTTGGAAAAGTTTATTCGGCATCCCCTGAATACATTCGCTCGGTCATGCCAAAGATGGATGAATTCGTGCGTTTGGTAAAGGAAATTGATCCAATGAACAAATTCGGCAATGCCATGACTGACAGAATGTTAGGTCGTTAAATCTCCAACTTATAGCCAAGTCCACGAATGGTGTGGATGATTGTTGGGTTTGCCGGATCTGCTTCAACTTTTGCACGAAGGCGCTTGATGTGAACATCAAGAGTCTTGGTATCACCGAAATAATCATTTCCCCAAACGCGGTCAATTAATTGGGTGCGAGTTAACACACGCCCACTATTGCGCATTAAATACTCCAGTAGTTCGAATTCTTTGAGCGGGAAAGTCACGGCAATTGCGTTGACGGTGACATGGTGCTTATCTAAATCCATTCGAATTGGACCGGCGGTTAACTCTTGATTTTCATCATAATTAGATTGATCACCTGAGTTGCGACGCATGACAGCTTTCATGCGCGCAAGCAGTTCGCGAGATGAGTAAGGCTTGGTTACGTAATCATCGGCGCCAAGTTCTAGTCCAACCACCTTATCGATCTCAGAATCTTTAGCAGTGAGCATTATTATTGGAACTTGTGATGTGCTGCGGATAACGCGACAAACTTCGGTACCTGAAACTTCAGGAATCATAAGATCTAAGAGGATTAAATCCGGTGAGAACGAATTGAAAGAATCGATAGCTTCCTTTCCATTTACTGCTACTTGAACCTCGTAGCTCTCTTTCTTGAGCAGATAAGCGAGTGCATCTGAGAAGGAGACTTCATCTTCGACTATGAGTACTTTGGTCATTTGTGATCCTCTATTGATTCGTGGATTGGAAGGCGAATAGTGAAAGTGCTACCCACGTTTTCAGAGCTCCACACGGATATTTCGCCACCGTGCTTTGTAACAATATGTTTTACGATAGAAAGGCCGAGTCCAGTACCACCAGTTTCGCGAGAGCGCGCCGGATCTACGCGATAGAAGCGTTCAAAAATTCTTTCGACTTCGGCTTCCGGAATACCAATTCCTTGATCAGAGACCGCGACAGACAGGATGCCATTTTCAGCAGAGGTGCTTACCGAAACCTTTGTTCCTGCGGGTGAGTAGTTAATGGCGTTTTCAATTAGATTATGGATAGCCATTGTCAGTTGATCATAATCACCTTGCAGAAATCCATCTTCTGATTCTTGGAAGTACAAATTTATTTTTCGTGAATCAGCCGTTGTGCGGCATTGATCGAGCGCTTCTTTAATTAAGTCTGAAGCACGCAAGACCTTTGCTTCATGTAATGGATCTGAATCTTGAACTCGAGAAAGTTGAATAATTTCTTGTACAAGATCGGTTAAGCGTTTTGCTTCTATCTGCATCCGAGATGCAAATTTAGTCACCGCTTCTGAATCTTCTTTGGCTTCCATTACAGCTTCACTTAGCAATGAAAGCGCACCAATGGGGGTCTTAAGCTCATGTGAAATATTTGCCACAAAATCTCGGCGTACTTCATGTACACGTTGTGCTTCACTTTCATCTCGCAACATAACCAAGACAAGTTCACCTTCGGAAAGTGGAATTACGTTAACCGTAATCTCGCGTTTTCCTTCACCGATTGGTCCGCGCGCGATTTCAATCGTTCCGGTTTGTTTCACATTTGTACGGCGAACTACGCGAATTGATGCCAGCAGTTCTTCGCTCTGGATACGCCCATCGCGCAAAATGCCAAGTTTTTCGGCCTCCGAATTGGCAAAAATCGCAATCTCGCCAGGGGCGATTATCAGGCTCGCGCCATCTAACTGGTTTAACGTATTAAGCAAGAGCATAGGTAGATCACGCCTTTCTTCGGCATTTATACCCTTCTCGCGGCGCCACATGTGGAAAGCCTAGCCCCATGTCGCACCAGTTCACCGTCCGTTCACCCAATGGATTGACTCCATTCAACCGGTGCGCCTAGCGTGCGGTCATGCCTCTAATTAGATCCGTATTCCAAGATGAACTAGATAGCGTCTCACAAACCCTCTTTGATTTAAGTGTGATGGTTTCGGACTCGATGGCCAGAGCCACTAAGTCTGTAATGACAAAAGATTTGAAGTTGGCCGAAGAAGTAATTACCTCTGATGAAAAAATTGATACTGTCCAACATGATTTAGATGCGCGAATCATTGACATCATTGCGCGTCAACAACCGGTTGCTTCAGATCTTCGCGCACTCGTGACCGCACTTCGTATGTCTGCCGACCTTGAACGTATGGGCGATCTAGCACACCACGTTGCAAAGCTTGTCCGGTTTCGCCATCCAGGCAGTGTTGTTCCAGCGGAACTACTTTCCTTAGTTGAAGCAATCGGTGAAACTGCAGAGAAGATTGCCACCAAGACCGGTGTTGTTATTTCAACTCGCGATGTAGCACTTGCCGCACAAGTTGAAAAAGATGATGATGAGATGGATGAGCTGCACCGCAAACTAATCTCCACACTAGTTGAACCGTCTTGGCCTCACGGTGTGGAAACAGCGATTGACTTAACTTTGCTTGGCCGTTACTACGAGCGTTATGCAGACCACGCAGTTTCTGTGGCTCGTCGCGTAATTTTCTTAGTGACAGGACGATTTGCTTAGTATGTCGACAACAACTTTGATCCCAAGTCCCCGGGATATTTCTACCGAACCACGTCGCTCAGATAAAGTTTTTCGCGGCGTAGTTACGGGTGGAGGCTTATCCTCACTTGTAATTTTAGGTTTAATTGCGCTCTTCTTGGCCTATCGCGGTTTTGAAGTTTTAAAGCAAGAGGGATTGGGCTTTATCACCAGCGCTGATTGGTCGATCACACTTGATGAATCTGCCAACGTGGTTGAGAGCAACTTTGGCCTTTCTGCCATGTTGGTCGGAACCATCCTTTGTTCACTTGTTGCGGTGGTAATTGCCGTTCCAATCTCAGTGTTTTCAGCCCTTTACCTAAACTTCTACGCACCAGGTTGGCTAAAGAAAATACTCGTTGCGGTAATCGACATGATGGCCGCATTCCCATCAATTCTCTTTGGCATCTGGGGCTTCCTGGTTCTGATGCCGAGCGTTGAATACTGGGGAAAGTTGATAAATAAATATTTAGGCTGGATTCCGCTATTTGAAGTAAAGCCATATTTCTTCACCCGCTCACCATTTGTGGCTGGCGTTGTACTTGCAATCATGATCATCCCAATCATCACTTCAGTTTCGCGTGAAATATTTGCGCAGGCACCACTCGATCGTATTCAAGCCGCATTTGCGCTAGGTGCAACTCGTTGGGCAATGATCAAAGCAGTTGTGATTCCACATGGTCGCAGCGGAGTTGTTGGTGGCGCAATGCTTGGTCTTGGTCGCGCGATGGGCGAAACTGTTGCCGTTTACACAGTATTAAATATTGTATTCCAAGTTAACTGGCATGTACTTCTGGGCGCCGGTGGAAACGTTGCTTCGCTAATTATTCTTAAGTTTGGTGAGGCAAGTGCTTATGAAATTAAAGCGCTGATGGCGGCGGGATTAGTTCTATTCTTCTTAACACTTTCCGTAAATGCAGCTGCAAATTTTATTGTTAAGCGAACTGGAAAATCGGGACGATGAGCGCCGTAGCAACTCCACAAAAACCTTGGGCCAAGCGCCCGGTTGATCGAATCCGTGGTTTCACCTTCTTTATTGCATCCGTTTTATTCGCCTTTGGATTTGTTGCTGCAACTGAGATGAAGGGGAAATTAGCCTACGCCTTTGTATTCTTCATTGCCTATGGCATTTTCACTGCAACATTTGCCTTCATCACCCGTGGCGCCCCAGCTGCAAAGGATGTCTTCATTAGCACCCTGGTCTCATTGGGCGCCGTACTTACGGTGCTTCCAATGGCCAGTATTTTATTTACAGTCTTACAAAAAGGATTGCCGGGTCTGCATCTTGGAATTCTCACCAACGATATGTCGATGGCAACATCAACTGACCCAATCGCAACAGGTGGAATCTTGCACGCAATAACTGGAACGCTAACCATGGTTGCGTTGGCGTTGATCATGAGCATTCCGGTTGGTATTTTGACCGCGCTTTACTTGACCGAAGTTAAAGGCAAGTTTGCTGGGCCAATTCGTTTCTTAGTTCAGGCAATGTCTGGAGTTCCCTCAATTGTTGCGGGTCTATTTATTCTCTCGGCAGTTTTATATCCGATTACTAAGAATTATTCTGCCTTAATGGGATCTCTGGCACTTACGATTTTAATGATTCCAACTATTGCTAGAACATCTGAGGAAGTCTTACTGCTAATCCCGAATGATTTGCGTGAAGCAGGGACAGCACTTGGTGGCACTCAGTGGCGCACAGTTGCCATGATTGTTCTGCCAGCTGCGCGAAGTGGATTAATGACTGCAATTATTTTAGGTGTTGCTCGCATCGCAGGTGAAACAGCGCCAATTCTTCTTCTTACTGGCGGTGGTGACAAAGTAAACCCAAATCCATTTAGTGGATCTGTCGGCTCTCTTCCTTATTACATCTGGAAGGCATTTAATGCTGGATCTCCAGAAGCGATCACACGCGCATGGGCTGGTCTCTTGGTTCTAATGATTGTTGTATTAATTCTCTTCTTAGCAGCACGCGCTCTATCTAATCGAAAAGTTTCCCAATGATCCAGACTCCTGAAAGCGAGAAAGAAATGTCCACATCTGCGCAGCCCAGCTCTTTGGCAAGTGTCGCAAATGCAAAGCAGGCACGCACTCAACCAACTCAGGCAACTGGTACTGGCTTAGAAGCGCGCGGGATTCACGCATGGTTCGGTAAGAACCACGTACTCGCAAACATTAATTTGGACTTTGCCGCAGGTTCTGTAACTGCGCTAATTGGACCTTCGGGTTGCGGTAAATCAACATTTATCCGCACACTTAACCGTATGCACGAGTTCATTCCGGGTGCGGCAATGGCCGGTGAAGTATTGCTTGACGGAAAAGAAGTTTATGCCCCGGGCGTTGACGTGACCAAGATTCGTTTGCAGATCGGAATGGTTTTTCAAAAGCCAAACCCATTCCCATCAATGACAATTGGCGAGAACGTACTTTCAGGTCTTAAATTGGCTCAACTAAAAGTTGAAAATAAAGACGAGTTACTAGAATCATGTTTGGTTCGTGCGGGCCTCTGGAATGAAGTAAAGGATCGCCTTGGTGCTCACGGTGGCTCACTCTCCGGAGGACAGCAACAGCGCTTGTGTATAGCTCGTGCATTGGCTGTCAGCCCAGAAGTTCTCTTGATGGATGAACCATGTTCGGCCCTAGATCCAGGATCAACCCTGCGTATTGAAGAGACCATTCGCGAGCTATCTGATTCGATGACAATCATTATTGTGACCCACAATATGCAGCAGGCGGCTCGCGTATCTGATTACACCGCCTTCTTCTTATCTGATGGCGGCCCAGGTGAAATGATCGAAGTTGCCCGCACTAGCGAGATTTTCTCTCAGCCTAAAGATCAACGCACCGAGAATTACGTAACCGGCCGATTCGGGTAAGCGTTACCTGCTGTTCACCTAATAGTTAACCAACGTTTGCCAGCGAGGCGCATTTAGTTAACCGCAGGTACCTAGTTTTCTCCTAGCACGTCACCTATATCTAATAAGGGGAAAATTAATGAAAGTTTCAATGCTCGCAAAATCTGCAGCAGTTGCACTCGTATTTGGGCTTGTCGCCTCGACACCAGCTCACGCAGTAGACCTAACTGGTTCTGGCGCATCATTCCCAGCACTACTGATCGAAGCCTGCAAGGCTCCATTTGCAACAGCTTCAGGTCATTCATTCACATACGCATCATCTGGCTCAGGTACTGGACGCAGCAACTCGGATAAGTCAATCGGAGATTTCTGGTTCTCAGATGCAGCGCACACAGCGACAACTAAGCGTGCCAGCCTCGTTCACGTTCCAGTTGTAGCAGCACCAATCGGAATTTTGCACAACCTTCCATCACGTAACAAGCTTTCACTATCAGCAACAACTATTGCTGGCATCTTTGCCGGAACAATCACACGTTGGAATGATCCGGCGATTATTAAAGATAACAATCGCGCATACGACAAGATTGTTTACAAGACAAAGGGTGGACAACTTGTTAAGGATTCAAGTGGTCAGCCAGTCGTTGCCAAGAAAATCGCAACAACTACTCGCTACACGCTTCCAGATAAGCCAATCAAGGTTATCTACCGTTCAGATTCTTCAGGCACAACTGAAAACTTCACTAACTACCTAAACAAGTCTGCTCCAGCTGTTTGGACAAAAGCTAAGGCTGCAGTCTTCACAAGCTCATTCCCAGGTGAAATCAACTCACCTGCTAACTTGGGTCGTATCGTTGGAGCATCTTCTTCAACTGGAGTTTCACAGCTAGCTGGAAAGACTCCTTTCTCAATTACATTCGCTGAAGTTAACTATGCTGTTGCAAACAAGTTAAAGGTTGCACAGGTAATTAACCCATCAGGAAGCGCCGTTGAGCCTACTTCTGTAAGCACATCAGCATTCCTCGCACAGGGTGCAATGGATGCCAACGGAATCGTTACATTCGATTATGCAACTAAGGAAGCAGGCGCATACACACTAGGTATCGTCTCTTACATGCTAGTTGACACTGCTTATCCAGATAAGACACGCGCAGCAGCTGTAAAGGCTCTTGCAAACTACGTCCTATCGCCAGCTTGCGCTAACGATAAGGGCGCAGCACTTGGATTCAGCGTTATCGACGGTGAGTTCAAGAAGAAGGCAGAAGCACAGATCGCAAAGATCGGTTAATACTTAACGGACCACGAGGGGAGAACGGCCAGGGAAACCTGGCCGTTTTTCTTTTGCCCTAAACTCGGGCAATGCAGATCCGATTGGCTATCCCAAGTGATGTTGAAGATATTCATCGTTTAATCTACGAGCTAGCCGTTTATGAAAAAGCGCCAGATGAAATGGTTGCAACTATTGACCAGATTAATGGCTCTTTATTTAACGATAAGCCAGTAGCTTTTTGTCACGTTGCCGAAGTCGGTGGCAAGATAGTCGGAATCGCACTTTGGTTCTTAAATTATTCGACTTGGCTTGGCAAGCCGGGAATTTATTTAGAGGATTTGTTTGTACAACCTGAATATCGCGGGCACGGGATAGGCAAAGGTTTTATGAAAACCTTGGCGCAACTTTGCATCGAACGCGAATATGAACGCTTTCAATGGTGGGTCCTTGATTGGAATGAACCATCGATTGAGTTCTATAAATCATTTGGTGCAGTACCGATGGATGAGTGGACTGTATTTAGACTTTCAGGTGGTGCGTTAAAGAAATTCGCTAACGAGGGTTAACGACTCTAAAGCGAGCAAGTATTGGATCTGTTGCATAGGCGATACGAACACCTGCCTTTTGGGAAGCAACTAACCCACTGACAATTTGCTCAGTTAAGAGTTCACCGGGTGCGATAACGGCAACGCCTGGGGGATAAGGCGCGATTAGATCTGCGGATACTCGCCCGATTGCATCACTGACCGTGACCATTTGAGTATCGGCAAAATAAGCCTCACGCATCGAGATCTTTACTTGCGGCACCACTGACCAACTAAGTGCGGTCGCACTTGGCCGCGGAGTGCTTTGCAGCGATTTTAAAATAGGCACAAGTGTCATTGCCAGCTTTTGGAAATCGGTGACAGTGTCAGCGAGTGTTGCCAGAAATACGATGGTGTCGCGATCAGCCATCTCAACTCTTATGCCGCGTTCAATCAGTGTGCGTTCGATATCAACGCCAGATGCGCCTAATTGATTAGCGCGCAATACAACTTTGGCTGGATCAAAGCGCCCGCTTGGGAAATCGCTGGCGTTTAAGAAAATTGGTAGATCAAAGTTGGCTTGTACGGCTAATTTAAATTCGGTGACATTATTTAGCAGCGCACCTAATAACTCTGGCCCGCGAGTCTGCAGTAGCGCACGGACTGCATCAATTGATGCCAGAGGAGCACCTGCAGGAGATGTGGTGTGGGTTGTTTCAAAGCTCTGTTCCAGGCGATCAGCACTGAAAAATGTTGTGCTTGCTAATAAGAGCGCAGATGCGCTGTAGCCCGGCAACGCTTTATGAACACTGGTGATTAAGGCATCGGCGCCAAGTTGCATTACATGTTTTGGATAGGCATCATGAAAACCGAAATGTCCACCCCATGCCGCATCGACGATTACTGGAATTGAGTTTGCGTGCGCGCTTGCGATAAGAGATGCGATGTCAGAGATGGTTCCCAAGTAACCAGGTTCAGTTAGCAGAAGCGCAATTGGCTTTTGAGCAAGGACTCTTTCGAATTCCGATAGAGCGATTCCAGTGGGAATTCCGGTGGCAGAATCTATTTCAGGAGATAACCAAATTGGTTCAAGTCCTGCCAGTACGAGTGCACTGAGAACAGAGCGATGCGCAGTTCTGCTGAGTGCAACTTTGTCACCTGGTTTACCGAGCGCCAGGATTACCGCTTGGTTTGCATGCGTTGATCCACCAGTTGAAAAGCGCGCAAAATCTGCGCCCCAGAATTCGGCGGCAAGTGATTCAGCTTTGCTTAAAATTTGATTAGTTAACTTGATCTCATCTAAGCCGCCATACAAAGGAATATCTGTATCTACGACAGCGCCAAGGGCTGGATCAATCTGTGATGCGCGTTGCTTATGACCAGGAATCGTGAAAGGAGTGTGATCGCCTTCAAAGTAAGCAAGGTAAGCATCGAGAAGCGGAGCGCTCTCACGGAGTTCAGAATTGATCTTCACCTGCTGAGCCTAACTTGCCGCGGCGCAGAAGTTAAAAGGATGGCTCTATAATTTAGCCATGACATCAAAGGACCCGCTCCCGCAATCTCGTCACTTGGCTACCGAAATTCCTGGTCCCAAATCACTTGAATTAATTGCGCGCCGCAAAGAAGCGGTTTCGGCGGGGCTAGGAATGGCCATTCCCGCATTTATCGAACGCGGCGAAGGTGCGATTTTGCAAGATGTCGATGGCAACCGAATCATTGATCTTGGTGCAGGCATTGGCGTTGTAAACGTTGGAAATGCCGCCCCTCGCGTTGTTACTCGCGTGGTGGAAGCAGTGCAAGCATTTACACATACCAATTTCACCACAGCGCCATATCTTGGATATGTAGAAGTCTGCGAAGCGCTAAATCGAATTACCCCGGGCACACATAAGAAGAAATCAATTTTACAAAACTCTGGTGCAGAAGCAGTAGAAAATGCCATCAAGATCGCGCGCCATGCCACAAAGCGTCCAGCCATTATTGTTTTTGAGCACGCTTATCACGGCCGCACAAATTTAACGATGGCGCTAACTGCCAAGAATGTTCCATACAAGGAAGGCTTTGGTCCTTTTGCAAACGAGATCTATCGCATGCCAATGCCTTACTCCTTCCACTATGAGGGAAATAAAGAAACGATGGCACAGGATTTTCTTGGTCTGGTCACATCAAAGATCGAAAAAGAAGTTGGTGCACATAACGTTGCCGCAATAATTATTGAACCAATTCAAGGTGAAGGTGGATTTATCATTCCGCCAAAGGGTTTCTTACCTGGGCTGTCTAAATTTGCTACAGAACATGGAATTGTCTTTATTGCAGATGAAGTACAAACAGGTTTTGCGCGCACTGGAAATATGTTTGCGTGCGAAGATGAAAATGTTGTCCCAGATATGATCGTTACCGCTAAGGGAATTGCTGGCGGATTGCCACTCGCCGCAGTTACCGCGCGCGCCGAAATCATGGATTCATCTCATGTTGGCGGTCTGGGTGGAACATATGGTGGAAATCCAATTGCATGTGCTGCAGCCCTTGGCGCAATTCAGACTATTGAAGAAGATAAATTGGTAGAACGTGCTCGCCACATTGGAACGATTCTTAGCGATTGTCTTAACGCTCTAGCTGCCAAGCATTCGATTATT
>CAWUTY010000091.1:0-11524 GCA_963925575.1 Candidatus Nanopelagicaceae bacterium | reverse complement strand
AAAATAGAAGTAGCAGAACCTGTTTCTGAAATATCCCCCGCATATAGATTAAAGGCCGCCCCGGCTGAATCACTCTTGATTTTTGCTGAGGTAAGTAAATGTCCAATATTGATACGTAATGTTTGCGTATCAGTTGTGGTTTCTACCGATGTTCCGGTGTAATAATAATTTAAAATTGCAGTCGCTGATTCGCCAGCTAAAGCCATAGCGCGCGCGCCAATCTGACTCATTCCAACGCCGTGGCCATAGCCACTTCCAGAAAAAGAGAATTTGGCCGGAACATCGATCGCTTGAGCAGAATTTGGAAAGCTGGAAAATAAAAGCGCAATTGTTAAAGCGATTGGTATTCGCTTATAGATCCTCATTCGCTGCCGAGCTCTTTCCGGTATTTGTAAACTCTCGATATTGCTTTATAACCTCTGCAGGATTTCCGCGCGCCATCAACTTCCCTTTGTGCAGCCAGGCAACTTCATTGCAGACATCTTCGATCGTTGCCATGGCGTGGCTGACTAATATTAAAGCGCGGTCTGCTGTGCGCAGTTCTTTGATTCGGTTAAGGCTCTTCTCTTTAAAATGAGCATCTCCGGTGCTGAGGGCTTCATCAACAATTAAGATATCTGGTTGCACGGTTGCGGCAACCGAGAATGCCAATCTGGCGTACATGCCTGATGAGTAAGTACGCATCGGCGCATCAATGGCATCACCCAGTTCTGAAAAATCAGCGATCGCCTCGAACTGTTCATCTATTTCCGCTCGCGACATTCCGGCAGCGAGCCCACCTAGATAAACATTTGCTCGCCCGGTCATTGATGGATTAAATCCAACACCTAAAGCAAGAAGCGTGCTAACCGAACCATGTACTTCAACTCGTCCTTGCGATGGTGGAACAATTCCGGAGATAACTCGCATAAGTGAAGACTTTCCAGCGCCATTTGAACCAATTACGCCGAGCACTGTTCCGTAGTGAACATCGAGATTAACTTGGTTCAGTGCGGTAATAACTCTGGTGTGTTTCTTGCCGCGACCAAGTGATTTTAAACGTGCCTTTAAAGTAGGACGCTTATCTATTGAAGTTGTATAAGTGAGTCCAACGTTTTGAACTGATACCGCCAGACCGTGCTTGGCGTGAATTGAATTTTGTGAATTAGAGACGGACAGCGAAATCACGCTCCCTAGATAAGAAGAAATATGTCCCAATAATAAAAATCACTAGCGCCCAAGCCAGGCTGTGCAGTAAAGAAAATAGATCGGGAGCCTGGGCATAGACCATAACTTGAGACCAGGCATCCAATAGATAAAAAATTGGGTTTGCGATTTCAAAACTTTTCAATTTATCTGAAAGATCGCTAGCCTGATAAAGAATCGGCGACAGATATAAAAGACTGCGCGTCATATAGGGGAGGAAACTAGCGATATCTCGGAAGTAAACGTTGATGCAGGAAATTAAAATTGCCATGCCCAAGCCCATCAAAAGTGCAATTAAAACTACTGGGATAGCCCAAAACATCTGCCATGAATAATCTAGTCCCAGAACTGTTCGCATTACAAAAAAGACCGCCAGAGTAGGTACAAATTTAAAGAGCGCAATCACCATCGCAGAAATCGGCAACATTATTCGTGGGAAGGCAGTATTTAAAATCAATCGCTGACCAGCCGTAATTGATTTGACGCCGCCAGTTAGGCTGTTGCTCACTAAGTAAAATAAAAAGAGGCTGGCGGTGAGATGTCCGTACCTAGTTGAATCACTCTGGCCACCGATGATGTAGATCAAAAGGAAGTAAACGCCTGATAGCAAAAGCGGATTAAGCACTAACCAAAGTTGACCAAAGACAGATCCATAGTTCTGCTCGCGAAGTTCAGAGCGGGAAAACTCAGTGATAAAAGAGCGACGTGCCCAGAGCGAGCGAAGGTAGGCGCCAAGTGGCGGCAGACCGGCACGAAATGGTTCGTAAACTACAACTGGAGCGCTCATATAGGTAAAGGCTACCGCAGGGTTTTAGTTGAGGTGATAAAGCCCGCGCCCCACGCGAAGTGCATTGTTGGAATTACTGCTAATAATGAAAAGTATTCGCTCACTGATTTTGCGATTAGCAGCGATGAAAGTAAAACGAAGCCGCCGTAAACCGCTGCCGGCAAATAGAGGATTTGGTGAATTAATAGTCCAGATATCACAGAGATCAGCGTTCCAACGAGAGCAAAAGGTGGTGCCAAATAACGCAAGTTAATCGTTCCGCTATGGCTACGTGAGACCACGCGCCGCCATTTGCCATATTGAAAATATTGTTTGGCTAATTTTATTAAATTTGGTCTTGGGCGGTAAGTAACATGAAGTCTGGGATCGAAGAAAATTTTCCCGCCATTTTTACGCAGGCGATGATTTAGCTCCCAGTCTTGCGCTCTTGTATATCGCTCATCGAAACCACCGGCTGCAATTATCGCCTCGCGACGAAAAGCACCGAGATAAACAGTATCTACCTCACCAGATTCACCACCAGTATGAAAACGAGAAGCGCCAACGCCAAGTGGGCTGCGCATCGCACGAGCTACCGCTTTCTCAAATTTAGAAATTCCTTCAGCAGCCATAACTCCCCCAACATTTACGGCGCCAGTTTCTTGCAAAATTTCGATAGCGAGTGAAAGATAATTATTTGGAATCTTGGCATGACCATCAACGCGGACAATCACCGAACTCTGTGATGAAGCAATCGCTAAATTCAATCCCGCTGCAGTCTTGCCAGTTGGGTTGGCAACTAACTTGACTCGGTTATCTCGCACCACCAGCGCATTAGCAATTTCGTTTGTACGATCTTGCGAAGGCCCAAGGGCGAGAATTACTTCAAATACTCCCTGATAATCCTGGGAGAGAATTGCCGAAACTGATTCTTCTAAATGTGGCTCTTCATTTAAGACTGGAAGGATCACGCTGATAGCCGGTGAGGCAGATAACTCGCCCAATGATGTCGACATAACCCCTCCACGCTATCGCCCAAGTAGAGTTTGCATGTGAAATCGACTCGCGCGATACGAATTATTACATCACTCTCTGTGGGTGTTGTTGTTCTTGCCTCTGCGTCCTGGTTCGGTCTTGGGCAAGTAAGCGGCCAAATTGCGCGCATCAACGTCTTTTCTGGACTCGAAGATCGTCCTGAAAAAACTTCTAAAGCACTCAACTATTTATTGGTGGGCTCTGATACTCGCGAAGGTCTAACCAAGGCAGAAATGAAAGAGCTCCGAGTTGGTTCGACCAAGACTGCCGCTGGTGGACGTTCTGACACGATGCTGCTCGTACACATCAGCAAGGATCGCAGCAAGGCTTACTTAGTATCACTCCCCCGTGACAGCCTTGTAACTATTCCCGCACATTTGAGTAACGATGGAAAAACTCAAGTTCCAGATCGCCAAAATAAATTAAATGCCGCATTTTCTTTTGGTGGAGCACCACTATTGATTCAAACCATTGAAAGCGAAACTAATTTAAAGATTGACCATTACATAGAGGTCAGTTTTGCAGGTTTTGCTGGAATTGTTAACGCACTTGGTGGAATTGAAGTCTGTACCAAAGTTGATATTGATGACCCAAAGAGTCATTTAGTCCTTAGCGCTGGTACCCATACGCTAAATGGGGTTGAGGCTCTGGAGTATGTTCGCACACGTGATTTTGATGGGCGCGGCGACATTGGTCGTATGCAACGTCAGCAACAATTTATGAGTTCGGTTTTAAAGAAGGCAACTAGTACAGGTGTGCTGCTTAATCCAATAAAGATGGTTAATTTTATAAACGCCGCAATTTCGACAATAAAAATGGATGAGAATCTAAATGAAGGCGATCTACTTAATTTGGCAAAGCAGATGCGCGGTTTATCATCTGGAAATGTGCGCACACTGACCGTTCCGCTTTCAAATGCCAATGGCAACGTACCGGGCATTGGATCAGTAGTAATTTGGGATACAACTTTGAGCGCTGATCTATGGACTAGAATTCGCGATGATGCCGCACTAGTTGATGAGGTTAAGCCTTCGCCTTCCGCAAGTACTACTGCATCTGCCAAGCCTGAATTGATAGATAAATTTAAGACTCGTACCGCCTCAGAAAATCCGTGCGGCGAGATCAAATAGAAGGTGCCATAGACTCCCACTCATGAAACTCTCGGTAATTGGTTGCGGCTATTTAGGTGCTACCCACGCTGCATGTATGTCATCACTCGGCTTTGAAGTCATCGGAATCGATACCGATCAAAGCAAAGTAGACCTGTTATCGCGTGGAGAGTTGCCATTCTACGAACCAGGTTTAGACACACTTCTTGCCAAAGAAATTAAGACTGGTCGCTTAACTTTTACCACCGATTTTTCAGCAGTTGCTGACGCTGATGTTCATTTTATTTGCGTCGGAACACCACAAAGTAAAGATGGTCTAGCGGCAGATCTGACTTACGTTAAATCATCAGTTGCCGCAATCGCTCCTTATTTAAAGGATGGCGCACTTGTTGTTGGAAAATCAACTGTTCCAGTTGGCACCGCACAATCACTTCGCGACGCTCTTGCAGAGTCCGCACCACATGCCGACCTGGCTTGGAACCCCGAATTCCTTCGTGAAGGCTTTGCCGTTGAAGATACTTTGACTCCAAATCGTTTGGTGATCGGCGTTGTAACTGATCGCGCTGAAAAGATCCTAAAAGAGGTCTACCAGCCAATTATTGATTTAGGAACTCCTTGGATCCGTGCCGATCTGCCAACAGCAGAACTCGTTAAGGTGGCAGCAAACTCATTCTTGGCGACAAAGATTTCCTTCATTAACGCTATGGCTGAAGTTTGCGAAGCCGCCGGTGGCGATGTCACTGTTCTTGCTAAGGCAATTGGATATGACCCACGTATTGGCAGCCGCTTCTTGCAAGCGGGTATCGGATTCGGTGGCGGCTGTCTACCAAAAGATATTCGCGCATTTATGGCACGTGCTCAAGAACTTGGTGCAGATCAAGCGCTGGAATTCTTACGTGAAATCGATGCCATTAACTTGCGCGCTCGTCAACGGGTGATCGATGTAGTACGCGCTGATCTTTCTGAGGATTTAACGCAATATAAAATTGCCGTACTTGGAGCAACATTTAAACCCGATAGCGATGATGTACGCGATTCTCCAGCACTTGATATCTCAGCACAGCTACAAGCAGCAGGTGCAACTGTGGTTGTTCACGATCCCAAAGGAATTGAACCTGCGCGCAAGCGTTTTCCTAACTTGGATTATGCAGAGAAAGTTGTTGATTGCGTAAAGGGTGCAGATGCCATTCTCCACTTAACTGAGTGGAAGGAATATCGCGAACTAGATCCTTCAGTAGTCGGACACTTGGTGAAATCAAAGTTCTTAATTGATGGTCGCAACGCACTTGATCGCGATAAATGGCGCGCTGCCGGTTGGCGCGTGCACGCACTTGGTCGCTCTGACTAATTAGAGATTAGTAAATCAGCGCAGATTTAGAAGCCCGTCTTCTGGTTGCGTCGCGCGGTTAGATTCGCACCTTTTGTCTTAGCTTCCTCATTAATTTCCTTTAGCGCGTTTCCCACTTTTAATGAAATTCCTGCATCTGATATTCCCAAGATGCGTGCTGCCAGTAATCCAGCATTTTTAGCGTTACCGACTCCTACAGTTGCCACAGGAATACCCGCAGGCATCTGAACTATTGAAAGAAGTGAATCCATTCCATCTAAATTCTTAAGTGGTACCGGCACGCCAATTACGGGCAGAGTTGTAAGGGATGCAACCATTCCTGGCAGATGAGCCGCACCGCCGGCGCCAGCAATAATTACTTTAAAACCAGTTACTTTAGCCACTTGTGCGAATTCAACCATTTCAAGTGGCATGCGATGAGCTGAGAGAACTTCTGCGGTATATGAAATTGCAAATGCATCAAGAACTTTTGCAGCCTCTTCCATTACAGGCCAATCAGAATCTGATCCCATGATGATCGCAACATCACTCATCTATTTCTCCGCTCATATAGTCACGTGCATGTTCGGCTATCTCGGTTAATTCTAGAAGGTTTTCTCCCACCACGGTGATATGGCCGATTTTGCGACCCTTGCGAACTTCTTTCTTGTATTGGTGAAACTTCAGCTGCGGATTGCGCGCCATCAGGTGGAGATAAGGGCGATACATATCAGTCTTCTCTCCACCCAAGATGTTGGCCATGACAGCAAATCCAGCAGTCATAGCAGGATCACCGAGCGGCAGATCTAAGATCGCACGCAAGTGTTGTTCGAACTGACTGGTTCGTGAACCATCAATTGTCCAGTGACCAGAATTATGTGGACGCATCGCTAACTCGTTAATAAATAACTCATCACCCTTTACAAATAATTCAACTGCCATAACACCGATTAGGGAAATATCGTTTGCAATAGATAGCGCTAGGTGTTGTGCCTTTTCAGAAACTCCTTGCGAAATAACTGGCGCTGGTGAAATGGTCAATGTACAGATCCCCTCAGATTGCACAGTCTGAGTTGGAGCCCAAGTGGTTGCTTGTCCATGAGCCGATCTGGCAACCATTACTGCTATCTCGCAATCAAAATCAATTAGCTCTTCGATTAAAATCTGGGGGCTTTCCTTTAAGACTTCCTCAAGTTCGGCGCGATTTGAAATCTTCCAAACTCCGCGACCGTCATAGCCGCCCGAAATTTTCTTGGCGATAAATGGGAAATCAAATGAATCGCTGGCATCTTTTATAACCCGCCATTTTGGCCCAGGATAAGCGGCAAGTTTTTGGCGCATCGCGGCCTTATCTTGCGAATATTGGAACGAGCTCGAACTTGGTGAAACTTTGACACCAGATGCCTCAAGGCCCTTTATTACCGAAAGCGGAACAAGTTCGTGTTCGAAGGTTATGACATCACATTTAGCAGCGAATTCTTGCAAGGCAGATAAATCTCGGTAGTCACCAACTGTATGTGGCGCAATCTGTGCTGCGCTGTCATCTGAACTTTCTGCAAATAATAATAAATTTATTCCTAGCGCTGTTGCCGGAGCAACCGTCATGCGAGCAAGCTGGCCTGCGCCGATGATGCCAACTGTGGGAAAGCGCTCGTTCACAGCGCTATCTTAGATGAACCACATCACCAACGTTAACTTCAAAGCCATCGGCCAGGATTAAGGCACCTGATGCGGTTATCGATTGCGCAAAACCGATCCGATTTTCGCGTCCGTCGACTTCAATTTGAACATCGCAGCCTAAAGTTGCCGAAACTTTCGAGTATTCATCAGTGAAGTCGCGCCCTGCATCCCAGTCTAGGAATCTAAGGCTAAATCTTTCCAGAAATTGAATCAGTATCTGATTGCGATCTAGTTGATCAGATTCTGCAATTGCAAGTGAGGTAGCGGTCGCAACGGGGAGTTCTGCAAGAGTCATTCCAACATTTAAACCAATGCCAATAATTATTCCATTTGCTGTTGCTTGTGCAATTAGACCGCAAACTTTTTTATCTGCAATTAAAATATCATTTGGCCATTTTAGCGAAACTGCGATATTTAGATCGTTGGAAATTATTTCTGACATACAAAGTGCGGCAAGGTGTGAGAGAAATCCCCAATTACTGCGGCTGCGCTTTGGCGTGATGTAAAAAGAAAAGAGAAGGGCGCTACCTGCAGGTGCCTCGAATTTTCGATCTAACCTGCCACGGCCGCCGCTTTGAAATTCGGTGGCGATAACATCACCATTTGTTGCAAGACCTGCGTTAGCTAAATCTGCCAGATCAATTTGTGTAGAGGTAGTGAGATCAACCACGCTTACCCGCCAGTATGGCGAAAGTTGCGAAGCGATGATCGTCCTATCTAGTGGCGCTCTTGGCGCTGATATGCCCACGCCTAGTACCGTAAGGGTATGAACCCAGATCTGCATACAACTTCAGGAAAAATTGAAGATCTTCGTCTACGTGTTGAGGAAGCGGTTCACGCCGGTTCTGCTCGGGCCGTTGAGAAGCAACATGCTAAAGGCAAATTAACCGCGCGCGAGCGAATTGCTTTGCTAGTTGATGCCGATTCCTTTACCGAGATAGATGCATTTGCACGTCACCGTTCCACACAATTTGGGATGGAAAATAACCGTCCTTATGGCGATGGCGTTGTTATCGGAACTGCCACGGTTGATGGACGTCCGATTGCGCTGTATTCACAGGATTTCACAGTTATGGGTGGCAGTCTTGGTGAAGTTCATGCAGATAAAATTGTAAAGATCGCGGAGTTCGCGCTCAAAAGTGGTATTCCATTAATTGGTATTAACGATTCTGGTGGCGCTCGCATCCAAGAAGGTGTTGCTTCCCTTAACGGTTACGGCAAAATCTTCCGACTCAATACTCGATCATCGGGTGTTATTCCACAGATCTCGCTAATCCTTGGTCCATGTGCAGGTGGATCTGCCTATTCACCTGCTCTAACTGACTTCACCGTTATGGTCAATGAAACTTCACATATGTTTATTACTGGTCCCGATGTCATCAAAACAGTTACTGGTGAAGATGTTGGAATGGAAGAACTTGGCGGTGCTCTAACCCATAACACTCGCTCAGGTAATGCGCACTATCTGGCAGATAGTGAAGCCGATGCAATTGATTATGTAAAAGCGTTGCTTTCTTATCTACCTTCCAACAATATGGATGCATCTCTCCATCTGCCACCAACCCAAACTTTGGAAGAGAGCGCGGAAGATGCTGCGCTAAATAATTTGATTCCAGATAGCCCAAATCAGCCATATGACATGAAGGTTTTGATTACAACACTGGTTGACGAAGGCGAATTCCTAGAAGTTCACGCTTTATACGCTCCTAATATCATTGTCGGATTTGCCCGTATTGAAGGCGAATCGATTGGCATTATTGCCAACCAACCTTCACAGTTGGCGGGCACTCTAGATATTAATTCCAGCGAAAAAGCCGCTCGTTTCCTTCGTTTCTGCGATGCCTTTAATATCCCAATTCTTACCTTGGTAGATGTTCCAGGATTCATGCCCGGAATAGAACAAGAATGGAATGGAATTATTCGTCGTGGCGCTAAATTGCTTTATGCCTATGCAGAAGCATCTGTTCCGCTCGTAACTTTAATTACCCGTAAGGCATATGGCGGCGCTTTTATTGTTATGGGATCCAAGTACTTAGGGAGTGATATCAACTTCGCTTGGCCAAGTGCGGAAATCGCAGTAATGGGCGCACAAGGTGCGGTAAATATTTTGTACCGTAAAGAGTTAGCAGATGCCAAAGATCCAGAAAAAGCACGCGCCGAATTAGTCTCTGACTACACCGAAACTCTTTCTAATCCATATGCTGCGGCAGAACGCGGCACCATCGATAGCGTCATCGAGCCGCATCAATCTCGTGCTTACATCACCAAGGCTTTCCGCACGCTTAAAACTAAGCGCGATACTTTGCCTGCTCGCAAGCACGGAAATATTCCGCTCTAATGAAATTTACAGTTACCTCTGGCAATCCAACACCTGTTGAGCTACTGGCTTTAGAGACGGCTTTAGATCAGCACAAAGTTCAAGATTTGAAGCCAGTAATAAAACGGAGTCTCTTTGGTATTCCCCAACTTCGCCAACCACTGCCACATCAGATATCTTTTGGCGCTCGGAGAAAATCTAAATAATGCCTAAAGTTGTCCTTGCTTCACAATCGACTTCTCGTCGCCGTTTACTAGAAGGCGCCGGGATCACGCCAATAGTCATGGTTAGTCGCGTCGATGAAGAGACAGAATTTTTTAACGCGATGACACCTGCAGATATGGTGATCGCACTAGCGGTGACCAAGGCGCACACAGTGCGCGAACAGATAGATTTTCCAGCGATCATTATTGGTTGCGATTCCACATTTGACGTGGATGGAATGTCTTTTGGAAAGCCCGGAACACCTGAAATTGCCAAGGAGCGCGCGTTGGCAATCAGTGGACGTAGCGGTCTGTTGCATACCGGACACTGCATAATTGACACAGTTCAAGGTCGCGAGATTGCAGATCGGGTGACAACTAAAGTTACTTTCTCCGAAATGAGCGATCTTGAAATTGATGACTACATCGCATCTGGTGAACCACTTCAGGTAGCGGGCGGTTTCACCTTAGATGGATTTGGATCACCATTTATTCCAGTAATCGAGGGCGATTACACAAATGTGGTCGGATTATCGATGCCCTTTTTAAGATCTGCCATGTCGCAACTTGGCTACTCTTGGCCACAAGTTAAGGAGATGCGATGAAACGCGTTCTGATTGCCAACCGCGGTGAGATAGCAGTACGCGTTATTCGCGCTTGCCGCGATCATGGGCTGGAAAGCGTTGCCGTTTATTCTGAAGAAGATAGAGATGCAATACATACAAGGAGTGCGGACTTTGCATTTTCATTAAATGGAACTACTGCAACCCAAACATATTTAGATATTAAAAAAATAATTGCGGCTGCTAAAGATTCAGGTGCTGATGCTGTCCACCCTGGTTATGGTTTCCTTTCAGAGCGTGCAGACTTTGCCCAAGCAGTAATTGATGCCGGTCTAATTTGGATCGGGCCACCACCTGCCGCAATTAGCGCACTGGGAGATAAGGTGTCTGCTCGTCGCATTGCAGCAAAAGCCGGTGCACCGCTCGTTGCCGGAACAAAAGATCCGGTTGCAGGCCATGAAGAAGTCACCGCATTCGCTCAGGAATATGGTCTGCCCGTTGCGATTAAGGCCGCCTTCGGTGGTGGAGGGCGCGGTTTAAAAGTCGCCCGCACGATGGATGAAATCCCTGAACTATTTGCCTCCGCCGTACGCGAAGCCATTGCTGGTTTTGGACGAGGTGAATGTTTTGTCGAGCGCTATCTAGATAAGCCACGTCACGTGGAAACTCAAGTATTAGTTGATCAACATGGGCACGCAGTTGTTGTTAGTACTCGTGATTGCTCATTACAGCGCCGCCATCAAAAATTGGTTGAAGAAGCCCCCGCACCATTTCTCACATATGTGCAGAATGAAGAGCTCTACCGCTCAAGTAAAGCGATTATGAAAGAGGCTGGGTATGTCGGCGCCGGAACTTGCGAATTCTTAATCGGATTAGACGGCACAATCTCCTTTTTAGAAGTTAATACTCGTCTGCAAGTTGAGCACCCAGTAAGTGAAGAAGTGACCGGAATAGATTTAGTACGCGAACAATTCCGAATTGCCATGGGAGAGAGTCTGGGATTTGATGATCCCGAAATTAGAGGCCACTCACTTGAGTTCCGTATCAACGGTGAAGATCCAGGACGTTCCTTCTTGCCTGCACCAGGCCAAATTACGCAATGGAATTTGCCGACGGGGCCCGGCGTGCGAATCGATGCTGGCTTTAAGAACGGTGACACTATCGGCGGCAACTTTGATTCGCTCTTGGCCAAGTTAATTGTTACTGGTGCAACTCGCGAGCAGGCTATTGAACGAGCACGTCGCGCACTCACCGAATTTGAAGTTGATGGTTTAGCAACAGCGATTCCATTCCATCGCGCTATTTTAGAAGATCCCGCATTTACCGAAGATTTCAAGAT
>CAWUTY010000090.1:0-10490 GCA_963925575.1 Candidatus Nanopelagicaceae bacterium | reverse complement strand
AATCAACCAGCGTGAGCTGGGCAGATAGTTTTAAAGAAGCACCAGTCGCATAATTTGGTCGGCCTTGGACGGAACTCATTACCCTCGATGGCGTGCAGAATATCTTCAGCGATATCAAAAAGGATTCGCTCGGTCTTAACTAGATCAGCCTCTGTTGGTACGCTCTTAACCAAGCGAGTATCACCTAGATAGATAAGCTGTAATAACTTAGGAATTACCCCGTTGTTTTTCCAATATAGCAACGCATATACCCGCAATTGGAACAGCGCCTTCTCTTCCCAACCCGGCTTCGGGGATTTTCCAGTTTTATAGTCAACGATACGAACTTCACCAGTAGGCGCAATATCTAGTCGATCGACATAGCCATGCAGATATAGTTTCTCAGATAGATCGATCTCAAGATGGAGTTCGCGATATGTTGGTTCGAATGTATTTGGCGATTCGAGTGTGAAGTAATTACCTAATAGTTCCTCCGCTCGCTTAAACCATGTCACTTCATCTAGAACTAACTTAGAAATATCTGGTTTTGCATCTATTTGGGCTTGCCAACGAGAGGGTAGAAGTTCGGTGGCGCGCTTTAGATCACGATCTGGTGCAGGTAGCTCAAATAGATCCTCGAGAACGGTGTGAATTAAAGTCCCACGTTCGGCATCGATGCTGGGAGGTTCGGGCAGCAGGTCGATGGTGCGATATTTATAGAGTTGCGGACAGTTATTAAAGTCATTGATGCGACTGGGCGATAGACGCAGTTGGCTCATGCGGTTGAAGATACAGCCTTTGGCTAGGCAACGCCTAGGATGCTCCTGTGTCTAAGTCACCAGAAAGTGCCGCAAGTACTGCCGCAGAGCGTAACCGCGGTTTTTTTGTCGCTGGTGATCGTGTTCAATTGACGGATCAAAAAGGAAAGATCTACAGCATCACAATTACGCCTGGGAAAGAATGGCACACTCATAAAGGATGGATTGTTCATAACGATTTAATTGGATTGCCCGAAGGTTCGGTAATTAGTACCAGCGCGGGATTGAAATTCACCGCCTTTATTCCATTGCTCACCGATTATGTTCTCTCAATGCCACGCGGTGCGACGATCGTTTACCCGAAAGATTCTGCGCTAATTATCGGATTTGCTGACATCTTTCCGGGAGCACGCGTTCTTGAAGCAGGTGTCGGCAGCGGCGCGCTTACGCTCTCTTTGCTAAGGGCGGTCGGGGAGAAAGGCCATGTCCACTCAGTTGAAAGACGTGAGGATTTTGCAGAAAATGCCCAGGCGAATATCACTAATTATTTTGGGGGAGCGCCGGCAAATTGGTCCTTAGACATTGGTTCGGTCCAAGAGAAGGAATTTTCGCAAAGTTTTGATCGCGTAATACTCGACATGTTGGCACCTTGGGAGTGCATTGAATTAGCGGCAAAAGTTCTGCGTCCTGGTGGGGTATTTATGGCTTACGTTGCAACGACAACTCAATTATCTGCCACCGCCGAGGCGTTGAAAGAAGATGGTCACTTCACCGAACCTGAAAGTTTTGAAAGCATGGTTCGTGGGTGGCATCATGAAGGGCTTGCTGTTCGTCCGCAACAAAGAATGATCGGACATACTGGTTTCTTAATATTTGCTAGACGTATGGCACCTGGCGTGGAAGTTCTTGCGCGACGCCGCAGACCTGCGAAAGGTTCATACGGTGTCGCGGAAGACTGAACGGCTGGTTAATCTGACGATTGCTTTGCTTGCAACTAAAAGATATTTAACAAAATCAGAGATTTTTCGTACGGTAGACGGCTATGAAGGCACACCCGAGAGCAAAGAGAGAATGTTCGAGCGTGATAAAGATGATTTACGTAATCTGGGCATCGTCATCGAAGTTGGTAGCTTCGATCCGCTATTTGAAGATGAGTCTGGTTATCGAATAAAACCTGAAAATTATCAGTTTCAATTGGGGGAGTTAGACAGTAAGGATATTGCCTTACTGTCACTTGCTGCCGAAGCTTGGCGTGGAGCAGCCCTCGATAGTTCGGCACTGAGCGCGCTCGTAAAGTTACACGCTATTGGAATAGAGACTGACGCGGAGGCGCTTCCTGATTTAGCACCAGCCATAATTTCTAAAGATGTGAATCTCGCGGTAGCGATCTCGGCTATCACTTCCCGCACGGTTATCTCTTTTACTTATCTAAGCGAGGCTTTGCACGAGGAGAGTCGAGTTATAGAGCCTTACGCAGTCGCCTCCAGATACGGACATTGGTATCTATTTGGTATGGATTTAGACCGTAAAGATTTGCGCAGTTTCCGCCTTGATCGAATCCAGGGAACACTTTCCACAAAGGGACGCGCAGACAATTATGAAATTCCACAAAGTTTTAGCGTGGAGAGCCACTTACTCGAAACTAGATCACAACAGAGTGCTGAACTTTATTTGCGCAGCGGCCGGGCGCTGGCGCTGCGGACTAGATCTACAGATATTTTTGATAAGCAAGCACCGCTTGGCTGGGACCGCGTGTCGATCGAATACCGAGATCATGATCGCATGGCTGAAGAAATCCTTTGGTATGGCGAAGATGCAGTGGTTTTAAAGCCCGCATCTTTGCGGACTTCCGTTATTGAAAGTTTGCAGTCTGGCGTGGCCCGTTATGGCTGAAAAGCAGAGCACTCCACTTGAGAAGGCAGCACGACTGCTGGATTTAGTTCCATATATTTCAACTCATCAAGGTATCGCGCTCTCGGAATTAGCTGCTGAATTTGGAGTGAGCGAATCCGAATTGCTTTCTGATCTAAATACTCTTTGGATGTGCGGTTTACCTGGATACACACCTCTCGAACTAATAGATCTCGAATTCGAGTCAGGTTTTGTTTCGATTCGTAATGCGGAAATTTTGCAGAAGGTTCGCCTGCTGACGAAAGATGAGTTAGTAATCCTTCTGATCGGTTTGGATCTACTTATTAAGTCAATTGATTCAAAACGTGTTGATTTGCTACACGCGATAACCGGATTGCAGGCAAAGATAAAGATCATAATTGGCGATATCGCAACCATTGTTCCAATCGTTAACAGTTCCTATCGCGCAACAATTTTGAATGCAATTGCAAGTCGCAAGAATTTGCAAATCTCATACCACTCGCTGATACGGGATGAATTAACTGATAGAGAGATAACGCCCATAGAATTAATGGTTGATCATGGGTATGAGGTACTGCAGGCGTATTGCCATAACGTTGGCGCCTATCGCACCTTTCGACTCGACAGCATTGCAGAGATATCTAGCTCCGGCACCCAACAGCCGCTGTCTGTGTCACCGCGAGATGATGAAGCATTTCAAATGGAGATTACTATTTCAAAAAGAATCAGAAGCACCTTGGAGAGATTTAGGATCGCTGTCTCATCAGATGCTGCCTCTAGATCAGAGAGTTTTATAGCCTTCTCTTTCAGCCAGGACTGGCTCATACGAAGTGCGATGAGCACCTTGGCGGCTACAGAGGTTCTCTCGCCGCTCTCCTCGCGCTTAGAGCTTGCTCGGAAATGTCGCAAAACACTAGATCTCTATGAAAGCGCGCTCTTCAGCAATATCTCTTGACCAAGTTAGACGCCGCGAATTTGGGAATTTCTAAGCCCCATGCGCTACCGTTTGGGCATGCCTTTCCTACGCGAACCAAGCCACATTCTTATTCTGCTCATTGTCGTAGTTGTCCTATTTGGCGCCAAGCGCCTGCCTGATTCAGCGCGTTCACTCGGAAAATCACTTCGCATCTTTAAAGGTGAGATGAAAGAGATGAAAAAAGATGGCGAAGAGAAGAAGGATGGCACTGACGGCACTGCCGCTCAATAATTGCCATGACGACCACCACTGGCGGTCGTATGCCGCTAATCGAACACCTGCGTGAGTTCCGTAAGCGAGTAGTTCGATCAGCGATAGTAATCTCACTGGCCTCAATCGTCGGTTGGTTTTTCTATAACGAGATCATTACTACCTTGGCGCAGCCGGTTTGTGATCTTAAAGCGGCTCAGGATTTGGGGGCCGATAACTGCGGCGCACTTTATATCAATGGAGTTTTAGGCCCGCTTAATTTGCAGATTAAAGTTGCGCTGCTGACCGGCGTTATTCTAAGCGCCCCGATCTGGCTTTATCATCTCTGGGCTTTCATCGCTCCAGCGTTGCACAGGCGTGAAAAACGTAATTCAGTTTTCTTCATTGTCGCTGCGACACCGTTCTTTGCGGCAGGAGCTTTCCTTGGTTATACGATCTTGCCAATTGCAATCAAAGTTCTATTTGGATTCACGCCAGATTCACTTAATAACCTTGTGCGGTTTGATGACTATTTGGACTTTGTCATGCGAGCAATTCTACTTTTCGGACTTGCTTTTGAACTTCCAGTTTTCTTGGTAACTTTTAATTTAATTGGATTCCTAAGTGGCGCCGCGATTTTGCGGCCTTGGCGGATCTGGGTCTTTGCCATATTTCTCTTTGTTGCGGGGTTCACACCAAGTGCTGATCCACTTTCAATGCTTGCCTTGGCTCTGCCTCTAATCGCTTTATATCTGCTATCTGGTCTATTTGCGATACTCAATGATCGACGTCGGGCAAAGAAGAGATCCGCTGCGGAAGAAGTTTAAGGACTATGTGGGCGATCGTAGTTAATCCGGTTTCTGGCGGCGGCAAAGGTGCAGTGCTGGGCAGGGAAGTTTCTGGTTATTTCGCGAGTAAATCCTTGCCCTATCAGGTAATTACATCAACGACTGCGCAAAGGCTGCAAACAAATTTACAAAACTTCCTTGATCTTCAAGGCGATGGCTGCCAAGGAGTAGTTGCAGTAGGTGGCGACGGGTTAGCGCATCTGGTTATGCAATCAGTGGTTCCACGCGCGATTCCTTTCACAGTTATTCCAGCAGGTACTGGAAATGATTTTGTGCGAGCGTTGGGATGGTCTCTTCTTGCGATTACCAAGCAATTAGATTGCGTTACTACTGAGCAACCAAAGAAGATTGATCTCGGGCTGGTTGATTCAGAGTGGTTTGGGGCAATTCTTTCCACTGGATTTGACTCTGTTGTAAATGAAAAAGCGAACCGAATGAGTTGGCCTAAGGGGTCTATGAAATACAACGTGGCGATCGCAATAGAACTACCAAAATTTAAGCCGATGCAATACACCATCGAACTTGATAACAACTCTATTCAAACTGAAGCGATGCTAATTGCTGTGGGAAATGGTTCAAGCTATGGGGCAGGGATGTTGGTCTGCCCGGATGCTCGGATGGATGATGGGCTCTTTGATGTAATGGTTTTGCGTCCGGTAAGTAAATTTGAATTTATTAAAGTATTTCCAAAAGTATTCAAGGGTGCGCACATTGATCATCCCAAGGTCGATATATACCGAAGCAAACGAGTTTCACTGGCGGCGCCGGCAGTTGCCTATGCCGATGGCGAGAGAGTGGGTACTTTGCCAGTTCAGGCTGAATGTATCGCCGGTGCTGGACTATCGTGGACCCCATGACTACGCCAGCTGCTAAATATGCTGCAGCCAAGAAGCGTTCCAAGCATTTAGTCACTGAGGATTTCATTTCGGAATTTGAATTTCCCTTTGATCAATTTCAAATTGATGCCTGCCACGCTGTAGAAAGTGGACATGGGGTATTAGTAGCCGCACCAACTGGTGCTGGTAAAACGGTGGTGGGAGAATTTGCGGCCTATCTGGCGCTGCGCAACGGCAAAAAATGTTTCTACACCACCCCCATCAAGGCACTTTCCAATCAAAAATTTCAGGAGTTTGTTGCCCGCTTTGGTGAGGATCGAGTTGGTTTGCTAACTGGGGATACCAACATCAACTCTGAGGCCGATATCTTGGTTATGACTACCGAAGTCTTGCGCAATATGTTGTACGCCAATTCGAACACCTTGACGAATTTAGGTTCAGTAGTCATGGATGAGGTGCATTATTTGGCCGATAAATTCCGCGGCGCCGTTTGGAAGAGGTCTTGATCCATTTAATGGAGTCGGTTCAGGTTATATCTCTATCTGCAACAGTTTCGAATGCTGAAGAATTTGGTGAATGGCTCGGAGAAGTTCGCGGACAAACCGATGTGATCGTTAGCGAACACCGTCCTATCCCTTTGTACCAACATGTTCTAATCAATTCCAGTCTGATTGACCTATTTAGTCAACCGGGAAAGATAAACCCCGAGATTCTTGCGCTAGAGCGAGAAGCGATGCGCAAGGTAAGAATTCCGCGCCATCGTCGTGAACAATGGGGTGCTCAAGAGTCGCGCTTATCGCGCGCTGAAATTATGGAAAAATTAAACCGCGAAGATCTTTTACCTGCGATTACTTTTATCTTTTCACGTATGGGTTGTGATGCCGCAGTAAAGCAATGCTTAACTGCGGGTCTGAAATTAACCAATACCGAGGAACGTGCTGAAATTCTGGCAACTGCCGCCAGATACACCGCAAATTTGCCGGAAGAAGATTTAGAAGTACTGGGCTACCGCGAGTGGATAACTGCGCTAGAACGCGGCATCGCAGCCCATCATGCAGGTCTGCTGCCTAGTTTTAAGAACGCTGTAGAAGATTTGTTCCAACGTGGTTTGGTGAAGGCAGTCTTTGCTACCGAAACCTTAGCGCTCGGCATCAATATGCCAGCCCGCACCGTGGTGCTAGAGAAGCTAACCAAATGGAATGGTGAAGCGCATGTGCCGATAACTCCGGGGGAGTACACGCAGTTAACTGGTCGCGCTGGGCGGCGTGGAATTGATATTGAAGGAAATGCAGTTGTGCAATGGTCTCCGACTGTTGATTCGGCAACCGCTGCCGGTTTAGCATCAACTCGTACATACCCACTGCGTTCATCATTTACTCCGACTTACAACATGGCGATAAATTTAATTGCGCGCTTTGGGCGAGAGCGAGCCCACGGCAGTTTGGAATCATCTTTTGCGCAATTCCAGGCAGACCGAGCGGTAGTTGGATTAGTAAAGCAAATAAGGAAGAACGAGAGCGCCCGAAACGAACTCATTGAAAGCGCTAAATGTCATCTGGGGGATTTCGAAGGTTATGCCAAGTTGCGCTCTGAAACTAAAGAGTTAGAGAAGCTTCTCTCTAAGCGAGATGGCCGTCGCACCTTTGATAATCGCCAACGTGCCCATATGGAATCTGAAATTGATGGCCTTAGACGCGCCATGCGAAGTCACGCTTGCCATTCGTGCAATGACCGCGAAACGCATGCCCGATTTGCCGAGCGAGCTGAGCGTATATCTCGTGAGTCCGAAGGACTTAGAGCGCGAGTTGATAATCGCACGAATGTGATTGCTAAGACCTTCGACCGTATCTGTGATGTTCTAACGCACCTGGGATATATCGAGGGTGAAAAGCCACTACCGCAAGGAAAAATCCTGGCAAAAATTTATGCCGAATCTGATCTCTTGTTAACTGAAACAATTCGCGCCGGCATCTTAGATAACTTATCGGCGCCCGAACTTCTTGCAGTTGCCTCATCCATGATTTTCCAATCTCGCTCGCGCGAAGATTACGCACCGAAGATGCCACATCAAAATGTCACGAACGCTTTGTCTGAGATCATCCGCATTTGGTCTAAATTGGAAGAAGTTGAAAATGAGTTTGATGTTAAAACCCAAAAAGAACCAGATTTCGGCTTCGCCTATATTTCATATCGCTGGGCGCAAGGTAATTCACTATCCAATGTTCTTAAGGGTAGCGACATGTCAGTTGGTGACTTTGTCCGATCAACCAAGCAGTTAATGGACCTGCTTATGCAGATAGCCGGTGCCAGCGAACAACTTCGCACCGTTTGTCGAGAAGCGATCAAACGTTTAGATCGCGGCGTTGTTTCATATATGGTGGATGACCTATGACTTTAATGCTTTTAGATAGCGCATCACTCTGGTATCGCGCTTATTACGGAATGCCCGATACCTTATTGGCACCCGATGGCACTCCAGTAAATGCTATACGCGGCTATCTTGATATGACGGCGCGACTAATTGGCATGTATTCGCCCAAGCGGATTGTGGCCTGCCTCGAAGGCGATTGGCGACCTTCTTGGAGAGTTGAACTCTTTCCGGATTACAAAGCCAACCGTCTTGAGGCAGATGGGGAAGGCGAAGAAGAGCCCGACTTACTGACACCACAGATTCCGATCTTGCTTGATCTACTAGATCTATTTGGAATTCCTATGGTCGGAGTCGATGATTACGAAGCCGATGATGTGATAGCCACATTTGCAGTCCAAGAAGAAGGCCCAATCAGAATTGTTACAGGAGATAGAGATTTATTTCAATTAGTCGATGACAAACGCGATGTAAAAGTTGTCTATCTTGCGCGCGGACTATCGCAACATGATCTGGTAGATATTGGATGGGTAAAACGAAAGTATGAGATTCCTGGCGATAGATATGCCTTATTTGCCATGTTTCGCGGAGACCCTTCCGATGGCTTGCCAGGTGTGCGTGGCATCGGTGAGAAAGGCGCCGCGCTTATCGCAAATAATTTCGCAAGTACTGATGAAGCGTTAGCCGCGGCACATGTTGCACATCCGGCTTTAACACCAGCGTTAACTAAAAAAATTATCGCAGGCGCCGATTATTTAAAGATTGCTCCCACTTTAGTTAACTGCGCGCAAGATGTGGCCCTGCCAAAATTGGATATTGCGATGCCTAAAGCACCTAGCGATCTATCAAAGATTTATGAAATGAAAGAGCGCTACGGTCTGGGGGCTAGTGTAGATCGAATGATTTCTGCTCTTAAATGGTAACAACACTTTTTGCTGCCTTCTTAGCGAGCGCAGCATTTGAACCGATCGGTTTATGGTTCTTAGCCATTTTTGGATTCGCGCTGTTTTTTCGCAAGTTAAGTGGCAGTAACAAACCAGTAGTTCACAGTTTAATATTTGGTTTTGCGCTAAATGCCATAATCCTCCACTGGACTGGAAAGTATGTCGGGGCTCTTCCGTGGTTACTTTTAGCCCTTTTGCAAGCCCTTTTTTATCTACCAATTGGTTTAATTTATAGACGAACCAAAAGCCTTTGGTTGAGTGCGGTTGTACTTCTTCTCATGGAAGAACTGCGCGCCCGTTTTCCATTTGGTGGCTTTGGTTGGACACGAATCGCATTTAGCCAAGTGGAATCACCAGCTCTGCCAATCGTTTCAATTGGGGGAGTGCTTGCGCTTTCAGCCTTCACGGTACTGATCGCCATACTTGTCACAAGAATTGGCCTGAAGAGTTTTGTTGGGATAGTTATCCTTTTTATCACAGCGCTTTTAATTCCCAACAATGCGCAGGGGAGTGGCTCGGTTCGACTTCTTGCGGTACAAGGAAATACCCCGGAAGTTGGATTGGAGTTCAACTCCAGAGCCAAAGCAGTATTTAACCTGCACAGAGATGCGACCAGAGAATTCGCTAAGGAGCCGTATGACGCGATCATCTGGCCAGAGAATGCAATCGATATAGACCCGCGTCAAAATCCAAAGGTCGCCGCTGATATCAACAAATTAACCAGAGAGTTGCAAACCCCACTGATTGCAGGTGTTGTGCAACAAGAAAATGGCAGTCCAGAGAACGCCTCCATCATGTACTCAAAAGAAGGCGCTCTGCAAAGCGTCTATATAAAGCGGGGTTTAACTCCGTTTGGCGAATTTATGCCCTTACGTAAAATTGCAGAGTTTGTAAGCCCTATGGCAAAGATGGTCGTCGACTTTGTGCCAGGGAATGAATTGGTTACACACCAAGTCGCTGGAGCAAATCTAGGGCCGATCATTTGCTACGAAATTATTATCGACTCTTTAGTGAGGGATATGGCAAAAAATTCAAAGGCGCTAATCGTCCAAACAAATAGTGCTACATTTGCAAATACTGCAGAGAGTGCGCAGCAATTAGCGATTACGCGAATCAGAGCCGTGGAACATTCACGAGCAATTTTAAGCGTTTCAACCGTTGGAATATCGGCGTTTATCGACAATAATGGGCGAGTGCTTAGCCAAACTCCGGAGAATAAAAAGGCTTACTTGGTTGGAGATTTGTCACTCAATAACAACCAAACACTTGTCGATCGGTTTTGGGCATGGTTAAGTTAGTAATTCTAATTCCAACTTACAACGAGGCAGTTTCGATCGTTGAACTGCTGGAAAAGCTTTCTATTTTTCGATTGAGTCCGCAGTTTCAATTTGATGTCGTTGTAATTGATGATAATTCACCGGATAAGACTGCAGAGATTGTCAACGAATTAGCAATCGCCTGGGTACAGATCTTGCGTCGTCCCGGCAAAGGTGGCTTAGGTGCGGCCTATCGCGCGGGTTTCGATAAAGTTTTATCTGATAACGATTACACCCATGTTGTCACTATGGATGCCGATGGTTCGCATCGCGTTGAAGATTTGCCAGCAATGTTTGCCGCGATCAAAGCGGGCAAGTCAATCGTTTTAGGAACTCGTTGGATGCCCGGTGGCAGCGTTGTTAATTGGCCTAAATTTCGACAATTGCTATCAAAGCTTGGTACT
>CAWUTY010000089.1:0-5470 GCA_963925575.1 Candidatus Nanopelagicaceae bacterium | reverse complement strand
GTGCTGCCAGGCAGAAAGTTTCGATTGGACCAGGTGCGATTGAGATATCTGAGGAAGCGATGATGCGCGCCAGATATTTCTTATCTGAGATATACCCCAAGAAGGTCACGGGTATATCGTGCGATGATTCGTAGAGCTTCTTATGTAGCGGACCAGTTCCCACATAAATTAGACGTGCGTTTACGCCAGCTGTTAGCAGTTCGCGCAAGGCGCCAATCGAGCGCTCTGGCTTCTTCTCTGGCGAGAGGCGACCACAGTGCACTAGAAGTACGTCCCCACCTTTTAATAACTTGGTGCGCAACTCTTCATCACGATTCTTTGGTGAGAAAGTTTGTAGATCAACGCCAAGTGGAATTTGCAGCAAGTTTGTAGTTCCGATTTCACGGAACTCTGCGGCAGCAAAATTCGTAGTAGTCACGACATGATCAAAGCTGGCGGCCAAGCGAGTGTTGTGCCAGCGAACAAATCGGTTTAGTGAAAAAGGAAGATAAGTCTTTATTAAGCCTCGTAGCGTTTCGTGGCTAAATACTAAAGTTGAAATCTTGTGCGCATTCGCCCAACGGCCAACGCCAGATAAGGTAAAGCGATCAGAAATTTCGAGTCGATCTGGCGCCAGCGTTAACAAAATGCTCTTGATCTGACGATTTGATTTAATTATGCGATAGCCGCCGCTAAATGGAATTACCCAAGATGGAACAGTAATGCGACTGCCATGAGCAGTTTTCTCTTGGTGGAATCCATTACCGGGGACAATGTATGTGAATTCGTGGCCACGATCGGTGTAACCAGTTCCTAAATTGTGAAGAGTTGTCTTAATTCCACCTGATTTAGGGCCATAGAAATTGGCGACGTGGATGATCTTCATGCGACCAGATCTTTTCGTGATGCAACAGATTCGATAACGTCTCGATAATGTTCGATAAGGCTTTCATTTATATAGTCCCATGTTCGGTGTTCGACGGATTTGCGCGCAGCAATTTGCATGAGATCCAACGCTGGATGCTCAAGCAAGTTATACACAGAGTGGAGGAGAAGGTGAGAGTCAGCGGTATCAATTAATAAACCAGTGCGACCATGATCAATGAGATCAGTTGGGCCACCAGTATCAGGGCCTACGACAACAGTTCCGGCAGCCAGTGATTCTTGGATCGCTTGGCAAAATGTTTCGTGTTTGCCGGTGTGAACAAAGGTGTCAAAGGATGCAACATGGCGAGCCAGGTCTGCCCCAGATTTATAGCCAACGAAGATAGCGTTGGGAAGTTCGCGCTGCAAGCGGGCTTCGGCAGGACCTTGACCAACAATTACTAGTTGCAGATCCGGCTGGGAATCCAAAATAGCTAAATCATCAATGCGCTTTTCATTTGCTAAACGGCCAACGTAGCCGATGACATATTTAGCTCCGCGTTTAGTTAAGAATTCGGCGCGAAGTGCTTCATCGCGTTTTTCTGGTGTGAAGTTAACTAGATCAACTCCGCGCTTCCAGAGTTTTACATTCTTAACTCCGCTACTTTCCAAGTCACGACATGCCCAGGCAGAAGGGGCAAGTGTTAGATCTGTTGTCGAGTGAATACGCGCAACCCAACGCTTCAAAGTATTGTGAGCAACGGTAAGGCCATAGTGACGCGCGAAACCAGCGATGTCTGTTTGATAAACCGACACTGTCGGAATATTTGCTTTGCGAGCCAGCCGTGCAACGTAGTGTCCTAAAAAGATTGGTGAAGCTAAATGAATTACATCTGGGTTAAAACCTTCAATAAATGGTTCTAACTCTTTCTTCGGCAGACCCATCGGAATTAAGCGCTTCATAGCGATACTTGGTACGTGCTTGATTTTGAAACCTAAGTAATCTTTAGGCGCGTTCTCACTTTCAGGTGCGATAACCAAAACTTCGTGGCCAGCGCGCTTACAAAATTCGAGAAGGCGCAGAACCGAGTTGGTTACTCCATTTACCTGTGGCAGAAAGGCCTCAGTGACGATGAGTATTCGAAGTGGCGCAGCGCTTCGGGTCGCGATCATGGCTTAAAGATGAAGGTAGGCCGTGACCACCTTCATCTAAATAGGTGAAGTGTCGGTAAAGGGAAAGTGAAGTATTAGTTGAGGGTTTAGCGGTGGATATTTCTGCTACTGGTGAGTAACATTAGCCTTATGAAGATCGCCGTATGCGTAAAGCAGGTCCCGGATTCTTGGGCTGAGAAGAAGATGGTCAACGGCGTCTTGGATCGCGAAAACGTTGATGCGGTCTTAAATGATTTAGATGAATACGCGGTTGAAGAAGCGCTGCGAATTGCCGAAGCACATGGCGGAAATGAAGAAGGCGGAGCAAATAACGTCACCCTAATTTCAATGGGACCAGATCGCGCAACAGAGGCGATTCGCAAAGCGTTATCAATGGGTGCCAACGATGCAATCTTGATTACTGATGCGGGGCTGGCGGGAGCGGACGCGTTGGCAACTTCTGCCGTTCTCTCCAAGGTTATTAGTGATGGCGGATACGACCTTGTAATTTGCGGAACCGAATCAACCGATGCTCGTATGAGTGTTGTGCCGGCGATGATAAGCGCTCGCTTGGGTTGGGCGCAATTAACTTTTGCATCAAAGGTGACTGTTGATCCAGCGGGCTCAGTTTCTATTACGCGCGTGACTGAAGCTGGCGTAGATGAAATCTCTGCCGCTTTCCCATGCGTTATCAGCGTTGTCGAAAAGATTAATGAACCGCGCTATCCATCATTTAAAGGCATCATGGCAGCGAAGAAAAAAACAATTGAACAGAAAGATTTAGCAGCCGTTGGGGTAAGTGCAACCAGCGCTTGGTCACAGGTGAATGATGCAACACCACGTCCAGCACGCGCGGCCGGTGTAAAAGTTACTGATGAAGGAAGCGGCGGCACCGCACTCGTTGATTTTCTAGCAGAGAAGAAGTTGATATGAGCAACGTATTTATTTTGGCGGATTTTTCCGGTGATAAAGCCACGAAAACAACTGCAGAGTTAGCAACTGCCGCAGCACGAATTGGTGCAGTTACAGCGGTTGTTTTGGCTGGTGCTGGTAAAGGAGCCGCGCTAGCTGCGACGGTAAATCAAGGCCCAATCACAAACGTTTTAATTCTCGAATCAGATGACTTTGCGCAATTTGGGGTTGCCGCTTCCGCTGACGCGCTTGCCAATTTAATTAAAGAAAAATCACCGGCCGCAGTGCTTATCGCTTCTCATGCCTTCGGAAAAGAAGTGGCTGCGCGCGTTGCCGTCTTAACTGAATCTGGAATTATCACCGATGCCGTAGATGTGGCGGCGGATGTGACTGCAACGCAGTTAGTTTTTGGTGGTTCAACCACAGTGCATTCAAAGGTTTCTCACGGAACACCAATAATCACAGTTCGTCCAAACAGTGTAGAAGCAGATTTTTCTGCATCATCTCCTGCAATAGAAAGCGCTTCAGCAAATATTGGCGATGCTGCGAAGAAATCTAAAATTTCATCATCACAACCACTAGTAAAGGGTGGACGTCCTGAGTTAACTGAAGCCAACATTGTTGTCTCAGGTGGTCGTGGCACAAATGGAGATTTTGCAGCGGTTGAAAAATTTGCTGACGAACTTGGCGCCGCAGTCGGTGCATCTCGTGCCGCAACTGACGCTGGTTGGTATCCGCATTCACATCAAGTTGGACAGACCGGTAAGAGCGTTAGCCCGCAGCTCTATGTTGCTTGTGGAATTTCTGGTGCGATTCAACACCGCGCAGGCATGCAGACTTCAAAGACAATCATTGTTGTAAATAAAGATCCAGAAGCGCCGCTCTTCGATATTGCAGACTTCGGCGTGATTGGTGATTTATTCAGCGTTCTGCCGCAGGCAACGGATGGAATTCACGCGAAAAAGAGTTAACTTCTCAAGTGATCTAGACTGCTCCAATGAGCGTCTACCTAGATCATGCGGCTACTACGCCGATCTTTGACGTCGCAGTAAGGGCGATGACAGATGCGCTAACTAAAGTTGGCAATCCTTCTTCGCTACATACCGAGGGGCGTTCAACTCGTAAAGATGTAGAAGATGCGCGCGATTTAATTGCTAAGGCGGTTGGCTGTCTGGCATCTGAAGTTATCTTCACAGGTTCTGGAACCGAGGCCGATAACGCGGCGATAAAAGGGTTGTTCTGGAAGAGTGGCAAGAAAATAATTGCCATCAGCGCTATCGAACATCATGCGGCGCTCGATCCAGCGCGATGGTTAGTTGAACATGAAGGCGCCGAGTTAATTGAAATTCCGGTTAATAAGAGCGGCGAACTTGATTTAGATTATCTAAAAGATCTTGTGGCAAAACGTGGTTCTGAGATCGCGCTGATCTCGGTGATGCACTCCAATAATGAAACTGGGGTTATTCAGCCGATCGCAGAAGTCGTAAAAATTGCGGGCTCGATTCCAGTTCATACCGATGCTGTTCAATCATTTACTAAGACTCCGCTTTCATATAAAGAACTTGGCGTTACATCGATGGCCCTTAGCGCACATAAAGTTGGTGGACCACATGGAATCGGTGCTTTGATTTTGCAACGCGCCTATGAAATTCCAGCCTTGTTACATGGTGGGGGACAAGAGCGCGAAATTCGTAGCGGAACTCTTAACGCACCTGGCATCGTCGCTTTTGCAGCAGCTGCTGCCAGTAAAATTTATGAGGCGAGCAAAGTCGAAGAACTTCGCGAACGATTTGAATCAGGCTTACTGTCGTCAGCGCCTAGTGCTTATATAAATGGTGTGGATGCAAAGCGCCTGCCCGGAATTTCTAACGTGACATTTCCTGGCACCCAAAGTGATTCACTACTTTTGCTTATGGATTCGATGAAGGTTTCGTGTTCAACAGGCGCCGCATGCAGCGCAGGAGTCCACCGACCTTCACATGTTTTACTTGCTATGGGCCACAATGAAGTAAGCGCGCAATCTTCGCTCCGTTTTTCATTGGGCGCTAACTCAACTGCCGCCGATGTAGATTTCGCGTTATCAGTTCTACCAACAGTTATTGAACGTGGACGGGCGGCAAATCAGATATGAAGATTATTGCCGCAATGAGCGGGGGAGTTGATTCGGCAGTTGCCGCAGCACGCGCTGTCGAAGCTGGCCATGAAGTAATTGGAGTTCACTTAGCGCTTGCTTCTAACCCACAAAAATATCGCTCTGGTGCCCGTGGTTGTTGCACAATTGAGGATTCACATGATGCCCGTCGCGCCGCAGATAAGATCGGAATTCCTTTCTATATCTGGGATATGGCTGAAGAATTTCATGAAGGCGTCGTAGAAAACTTTCTCGCTGAATACGCCGCCGGTCGTACTCCCAATCCATGTCTGCGTTGTAATGAAAAAATAAAGTTTGCAGCAGTTCTAGATCGTGCCAAAGCTATGGGTTTTGATGGCGTTGTCACTGGACACTATGCGCGCACCCAGATCGGACCAATGGGAAAGACGCTGCACCGCGCAGTTGATCCGC
>CAWUTY010000088.1:0-4981 GCA_963925575.1 Candidatus Nanopelagicaceae bacterium | reverse complement strand
GGCCAGCCAGAGCCCATCAACATACAGAGATCAATCTCTGCCGCGCTCGATACGACGCCTTCATCGAGCATCATGCGTGCCTCTGTAGCTAAAGCTTTTAGCGCGCGATCTCGAACCTGCTCGGCAGTTGATGCAGTATTTCCTTCTTTGATTAGCGCTAACGCTTCAGGATTGGCGCTAAATTTTCCATCTGCGCCTTTAATGTAGAAATTGCGAACCTTGCCGGCGACCATTGCCTGCATCGTAGGGGAGATGCGATAGCGCGGCCCGAGGTTTTCATGTAGCGTTTGCGAAACATGAAGTGCGACACCGGGACCTACTAGATCAAGTAGTTCAAATGGTGACATTGGAAAACCGATACTGCGCATTGCATTGTCTGCAACTTCCGGGGAAGTGCCTTCATCAACGGCATCGGTTACTTCTCCCATAAAGCGCGTTAATAGACGATTAACTACGAAGCCAGGCGCATCTTTACAAATGATCATAGTTTTCTTCAGATCTTTACCAACACTGACGGCAGTTGCGGTCGTTGCATCATCGGTCTTTGATGTGCGCGCTACTTCTAGAAGCGGCATGATTGCAACTGGGTTAAAGAAGTGGAAGCCAATTACGCGCTCTGGATTCTTAAGTCCTTCGCTCATGCGTTCGACAGAGAGTGATGAAGTATTAGTCGCTAAGACGCATTCTGGTGAAACGATAGTTTCCAGCTTCTTAAATAACTCCTGTTTGAGGGAAAGCTCTTCAAAGATAGCTTCGATTATAAAATCGCATCCTGCAAATGAATTTTGATCTGCAGAGCCGCTTACTAAGAGCGAGAGCCGGTTTGCACTCTCTTCGCTCATCCGCTTCTTCTCGACTAACTTAGCCAATTCGTTCTTGACCCAGGCAACGCCTTTATCTGCACGTTCCTGGTCAATATCTGTCATCACAATTGGGCATTTGAGATTGCGAAGTAGAAGCAGTGCAAGTTGCGAAGCCATTAGACCAGCACCAACAACACCAACTTTGCTTACCTTGCGAGCCAAGGCAGGCTTTGGTGCACCTTCAACTTTCTTACGCTTTTTCTGGATTAAATTAAATGCATAGAGAGAAGCACGCAAGGGATCTGCCATTGTTAAATCAGCCAACGTTTGATCTTCGGCATCAAAACCCGCACCGCGAGTATTTGTGCGGGCAGCGGCAATTAGTTCTAGTGCACGCAGCGGAGATGCTATTTCGGCCCCACCATATTTCTTAAGCGCAGCCGCCTTGCCAGTAGCAAGGGCGGTATCCCAGGCAGGATCGCTTGAATAATCTTTACGTTCTATCTTGGTCTCACCCGAAAGGATTTTTGCAGCAAAAGAGACTGACCGCTCTAAGAAATCAGCAGGCTCGTAAACTGCATCGACAACGCCAAGTGAGAGCGCATCTTTAGCTTTCATCATCGTGTTGTTATTTAGGGCATTTAACATGATTACTTGGATCGCGCGTTCTGGTCCGATTAATTTAGGCAAAATGGTTGCGCCACCCCATCCAGGTACCAACCCTAAGAAAACTTCAGGTAATCCGGTGAAGGCCGTTGATGCCAAAGTTCGATAGTTGCAATGCAAACCAATTTCCAGTCCACCACCGAGAGCTAGACCGTTTATAAATGCAAATGTTGGAATCCCGCATTCATCTAAGCGACGAAAAACATCATGTCCGAGTTTTCCAATAGCAAGGGATTGTGTGCGCTCTGTTAGAAATGAAAGTGCCGATAGATCTGCCCCGGCGGCAAAAATAAATGGCTTGCCAGTAATTGCTATAGCGACAGGGGAGCGGCCTATAGCATCGGTGATCGCGCCATTTAGAGCAGCAAGTGACTGCGGCCCAAAAGTGTTGGGACGCGTGTGATCTAAACCGTTATCTAATGTAATTAGCGCGAGCGAACCTTGGTAACCGAATGCAGAGAGATCGATATCGCGAACCAGTGCATTTGTGACGACTTCTTCAGGAGCGCCTTCAGGCAATTTAACTTCGGTACTCATTACTTAGATCCTCCAGAAAAGTGTGGGTTTTCCCAGATGACAGTGCCGCCCATGCCAAGACCGATACACATTGTGGTTAAGCCATATCGAACTTCAGTTCGTTCCTCGAAAGTGCGGGCTAAGTTGAGCATCAAACGGATTCCAGATGAAGCCAAAGGATGGCCAACTGCAATCGCTCCTCCATAAGGATTAACGCGCGCATCATCATCTGCAATTCCAAAATGATCTAAGAAGGCAATTACTTGTACAGCAAAGGCTTCATTAACCTCGAAGGCGCCAATATCGGTAATTGTTAGCCCTGCTTTTGCTAACGCCTTGATTGTGGCAGGGACTGGTCCATAACCCATTACTTCTGGTTCAACGCCGGCGAACGCGTATGTTACTAACTTTGCTTTAATTGTTAAACCAAGTTCCTTCGCTTTATCTTCGCTAGCAAGTAAGGCAGCAGTTGCACCATCGTTTAAGCCAGATGAATTTCCTGGGGTCACTCGACCAGCTGGGCGAAAGGGAGTTTTAAGTGTTGCTAAACCCTCCATCGTTGTTGTGGGACGTGGCGGTTCGTCAACGCTAGCAATACCCCAACCCATCTCGGGAATTCGCGCAGCAGTTGGAATTAAATCGCGTTGAATTTTTCCAGCAGCGTAGGCAGCGGCAGTTTTCATCTGAGAGTTGTATGCATAACGATCTGCGCGCTCTTTAGTTAATTGTGGAAAACGATCATGCAGACGTTCTGCCGTTGCTCCCATAGCGAGCGCATCTTGTTCAACGATTCGCTCCGCTAAAAATCTTGGATTCGGATCAATGCCATCGCCAATTGGATGATTTCCCATATGTTCAACACCGCCAGCAATAGCAATATCAATTGATCCGATCGCAATTGCACCCGCAATGGAAGTTGTTGCTGTCAGCGCACCCGCGCACCAACGATCTACCGAATAACCTGGCACGGTATTTGGTAGACCTGCTAAAAGTGAAACGCTACGGCCTAAATTCATACCTTGATCACCTGTTTGCGTGGCAGCAGCAATTGCCACATCTTCGATGGCGCTAGGTAAAACTTTGGGATTGCGTTCGAGCAGACCACGCATTGCGCGAACCATTAAGTCATCGGCGCGCGTGCCGGAGTACATGCTCCCGGCCTTACCAAACGGGGTACGAACAGCATCAACTAGGACAACGGTGCGAGACATTAAAAACTACTTTCTCTTAAGCGCCTGCAAAGATCTACCGTGAAAGGGTAGCCGCGGGCTCATGGAGAAATGTTACTCGTCAGTAGGCAAAAGCGGAACAGTCGTGGCTAGGCGTTGACTGAAGCCTTCAGATTGGCTGCGCTCTTACCCTTTGAAAGGTATGGGATAAGCACAGCAAGAAGGTAAATACTCCAGCCGACGAATTGGACGAAGGAGGTCGTTGTGTCAAAACCAACAAGCCCTCCCAAGAGCGAGGCGAGTAGTGATTCTTTAGCAATCCAAGGAGTTACATCCCAAAGGAAACTATCCACACCTGGTAAATATCCAAGTTCCTGGAACTCATGGATTCCGTAAGAGAGAACACCGGCTGCAATGATGATTAGTGCAACACCAGTGATTGTAAAGAACTTTGCTAAATCTAATTTTACTGTTCGGTTGTAGATCGCATATCCCAGAAAGACTGCAAGACCAAGACCAAGTACTAAGCCAACTGTGGCAGTTGATGCGACACCTACAGTTTTAAAGTTGCTGTAAACAAAGAGCGCAGTTTCTAAACCTTCGCGTGCAACAGCGAAAAAAGCCACTAAAGCAAGGCTTATTGGGCCCCCCACAAGGGCGCCATCTATTTTTCCATGCAACTCATTGCGCAAATTGCGTGCTGTGCGCTTCATCCAGAAGACCATCCATGTAACAAGTCCCACTGCCGCAAAAGAAGTGATCCCAGCGAATAACTCTTCCCCGCGATCAGATAGCTCAGCAGAAGTAAATGCGAGAATCCCTCCGAGTGCCAAGCTTGCAACCAGGGCAACTCCGACTCCGGTCCAGAGTGGCTTCAGCAAATGGCGACGATCAGTGCGGACCACGTAGGCAACCAAAATTCCGACAATTAGTGCGGCTTCTAGCCCCTCGCGCAGGGCGATAATGAATGTGCTTAACATGGGCATAATCTAGAACGGCTCGGCTAATTACGCAACTTAAGTGTTGCGTAATTCATCACAGTTACTCGACTGCCGCCACATCGCCTTCTATTACAGGCTCAACCAAGGGTTCGGTCTCAAGCAGGGCAGCCTCCAAAATAGGAGCTGCAATCTCAATCTGCCAGTAGCGCGCACCCAGAGTAGCCAGAAGCTGCGCTACAGAGCCCTTTGCGCTCATCCAGCAGACTCTGCGCACATATTCAGGGGTAATCATATTTTCCAGTGGAATCGCCAGTTCGGCTGACTTCTCGGCCAGGCGCGCTTTCGCGTGAGTCAGCGGCGCATACTTTTCGGGGAAGCGCTCTCGCCAGATCTTAAGAGGGGGCAGCGAATCAGCATCAGAGCGCGCCTTCGGCCAATGCTCTTCCGGCAAGGCGATCGCATCAGTAATAGTGCTTATCCAAGTTGCCGAATTTTCCATCCACCGCGCTCGCAACCCAATGGGACGTAATGCGCGCTCTAGATCCTTCTTGGTCTTGATGGCTTTGGCATGGGCAACCATCGCAAGTTCGACAATGGCGGCATCAGATAACAGCCGTCCCTGCGAGATATCAACTTCCTGGGCAATCTCATTGCGCACAGTCCATAGCGCTCGCACGATTGCTAGCTGCTCACGTTTTTTAACTTTATGCATTCCTGATGTTCTGCGCCATGGATCAATTCTTGGTGGCGGTGGGGGAGCATCAAGGATTGCTTGAAATTCCTCTTGTGCCCACTTTAATTTATTCGCACTCGCCAAAAGCGCATGGACTTTGTTACGCAACTCAATAAGTAGCTCAACGTCAAGGGCTGCATAGTTAAGCCAATC
>CAWUTY010000087.1:0-3777 GCA_963925575.1 Candidatus Nanopelagicaceae bacterium | reverse complement strand
ATTCCACTGAATTAATGACTGCTTTAGATAACCTCTTTACCAAAGTACGCGCCGAAAATCGCGCGGCGTTGATCGCTTATATCCCTGCGGGATTTCCGTCTCAAGCTGGATGCCAAAGGGTTATCGCGGCATTTATCGCCGGCGGTGTGGATGCAATCGAAATCGGTTTTCCATATAGCGATCCAGTAATGGATGGCCCGACAATCCAGGCAGCGGCTGTGACAGCTTTAGAAAATGGAACAGGTGCGGCAGAAGTTTTTCAGGCTCTGGCAACAGCAAGTGCGCAGGTTCCAGCAGTTGTCATGACTTACTGGAATCCAATTGAAAAGTATGGAGTAAAAGAATTCTCGGCTGCGATTGCAGCAAACGGGGGATCGGGTGTAATCACCCCCGATTTAACTATTGAGGAATCACAGGGATGGATAAGTGCAACTGATAACTCTGCGATCAATCCGATTTATGTGGTTGCACCAAGCACCAGTGATGCTCGATTAGCTCAAGTGACAGCCAAGTGCAGTGGCTTTGTATACGTGGCAAGTGTCATGGGAGTAACGGGTACGCGAACTTCAGTTTCAACAGGGGCTGCAGATTTAGTTGCGCGAGTTCGCAAAACCACATCTTTACCCGTAGCCGTTGGTCTGGGAGTATCTACTCGTGAACAGGCTAAAGGCGTTGCCGCATATGCAGATGGCGTAATTGTTGGATCAGCTTTCATAAAAGTGCTACAGGATGCACCAGATGAAGAATCTGGTTTAGCCGCCGTAACTGAATTGGCACGTGAATTGGCTAAGGGAGTACGTGAGGGGCGATGAAGAATAAACACTTAGTGCTGCAGCCTTGGCTTGGGCTGATTGCAAGGTTGACACTTGGGGGAGTGCTCTTTGTAGCAGGTTATTTAAAGATAGATAAAGCTGATATTTCGCAAATGGCTGTTCGTTCATATGAGATGTTGCCAATTTCAGTCGCCAATCTATTAGGTCTAGTTCTGCCACCTGTAGAGATTGCGCTGGGGGCGCTCTTGATCTTGGGTGCGCTGACTCGCGTGGTCGCCGCACTTGGCGGGATAACAATGTTTATCTTCATTATCGCCATCGGCCAGGCCTGGGCTCGAGGTTTGAATATCGATTGTGGCTGCTTTGGTGGGGGCGGCTCTGTGGCGGCAGAAGACACACGATACCTTCAGGAAATTCTTCGGGATCTGGGCCTAGTATTTCTCGCAGCGTATTTGGTTCGCTACCCTTTCACTAAGTTTTCTATCGATAAGAAACCAAGAGAAATTTCAGAAGCAAAAGGAGATGTGGAGTAGCAATGTCAAAGGCAAAGAATCCATCAGGCGGAAAAGATAACTTCACTCGCAATTTAGTCATTGCAGTTGTAGTCGGTGTCGCCTTGATCATGCTTGTCCCAACTTTAATTTCCAAGCAGACAGATACCAGCGCTGCGATTCCTGCCAGCGTTTCGGCCGAAGATGGCTATGGCATCGTCTTTAATAAAGAGTTAACTGATGCGCCTTTTATCGAAATTTATGAAGACTTACAATGCCCAGCATGTGCTCGTTTCGAAAGCATTGCTGGCAATTACATTGAAGAATTGATTACAACCAAAAAGGCAAAAGTAGCCTTCCACACGCTTTCATTCTTGGGCGGAGAATCACAGATCGCAGCCAATGCTGCAGCCTGCTCGGCCGATGAAGGAAAATTCTTGCAACTTCACAAAACTTTGATGGCTAACCAGCCAAGTGAAAACTCAGGCGCATGGACATCTTCTTATTTCTCAACTCTTGGTCTAGGTCTTGGCATCTCTAGTCCTGAATATGACAAGTGCGTTTCTGAGAATAAATATATGGGCTGGGTAAAGAACGTGGCCGACGAAGGTGCAAAACGCAACATCAACTCAACCCCAACAGTTTTCATCAATGGAAAAGAAATTGATCGTGAAACGGCCTACTCAAGTTTGGCTGGATTCATGCTCGCTATCGAAAAAGCGTAGCTATGATTAAGTCGATACCGACTCCGACTCTGTCGCAAGTTGCTATTGGCCCGCTTACATTGCATTTTTACGCACTCTGCATAATTGCGGGTATCGCCCTCGCCATTTGGCTGGGGGATAAGCGGTTAATTTCTGCAGGTGCCAAGCAAGGTTTGCAACTAAAAGGAGTCGTATCAGAAGTTGCAGTCATCGCCGTTCCTGCCGGAATTATTGGTGGGCGCCTGTATCACGTCATGACAACGCCAGAACAATATTTTGGATCGAGCGGTGATCTACTTGCAATTTTAAAGATTTGGAATGGCGGTCTCGGTATCTGGGGCGCCATCGCACTTGGCGCACTTGGTGCGCTGATTTCATATCGCAGATTGCGCAAAGAGATGGAGTTGCCAAGTTTTGGAGTTTTTCTAGATGCGCTAGTTCCGGGAATTCTCTTTGCGCAAGCCATTGGTCGTTTTGGCAATTGGTTTAATGCAGAACTCTTTGGCCGCCCGCTAGATACTTGGTGGGGGTTAGAAATTGCCTATGAATATCGGCCGCGTGGATTTGGGCTTTTCGAAACATTTCATCCCACATTTCTATATGAAGCGATCTGGAGCTCTGTTTTAGCGATCGTCCTAATCATCATTGGAAAAAGATGGGCAAATGGTGCAACCTTTGCCATTTATATCGCGGGCTATTCCCTGGGTCGCTTCTTTATTGAAGGTTTACGAATAGATGCTGCTCAAGATATTGGCGGTCTGCGGCTCAATCAATGGACCAGCATTGCCATCCTCTTTCTAGGTTTATTCCTGTTTTATCGATTACAGCGCAAGCCGCCAATACTTTTGGCCGAAGAAAAATAATCTAAATCAGGTAGGCTCAGCACATGGCACTTGACGATGTGTACCAACGAAATCTCCATCACCGCGGTCATCGCGCCGGATGGTTGCGCGCTGCTGTACTTGGTGCAAATGATGGTCTAGTTTCGACCGCATCCTTAATGATTGGTATTACTGCAGCAAAAATTGGTGGCGCTGATTCGCAAGCGTTTCTGGTCACAGCAGGTGCTGCCGGAATTGTTGCCGGCGCAATGTCTATGGCAGTTGGTGAGTACGTTTCAGTGCGTTCCCAGAATGACATTGAAGAGTCAGATCGACTTCTTGAGATTGAGCATCTAAAAGTTGATCCAGAATCAGAGTTACTCGAACTACAGCAGATTTATATTAGTCGTGGGCTAAATCCTGACCTGGCGCTGCAGGTAGCAACTGCCATGCATGAACGTGATCCACTAGAAGCACATTTGCGCGATGAGCTTGGGCAATTTGAACATACCAAAGCACGTCCCGTTCAGGCAGCGATTGCCTCCGCTGCCGCGTTTACATCAGGCGGCTTAATTCCATTTGCTGGTGCATTTGCCCCAACGACTGGCCAGGTGGCACTTAGCATCGTTGGGTTCACCATAATCGGTTTGTTATTTACTGGAATTATTAGCGCTAAGACCGCTGGATCAAAGATTCTGGCCCCAACTTTGCGGGTAATCCTGGGCGGGTGCATCGGAATGGCAATCACCGCGGGCATCGGCCAGATTCTGCATGTGAGCGGTATCTAAGTCACATCCGCTTAAAACCAAGCTTTCGGTATGCCCAATTGGTCTATCTATTGCTACCCTTTTGCCTTACGACGATCCGCGGATCGTTGATCTTTAGGGCCAAAGTTGTCCCTCACTAAATTTCAAGTGTGGACAACAGGAGTGTGAATCAGATGGTCCTTGCATCTAATTATCCAGCACGTGTTGGTCTTTACGACCCA
>CAWUTY010000086.1:0-5021 GCA_963925575.1 Candidatus Nanopelagicaceae bacterium | reverse complement strand
CGCTGTTGCAAACGAAACCGGTCTTATCTTTATGGAAGCAAGTTGGAATCGTTGGCATCCCCGCACTATTCGCCTTAAGGAAATTGTTGATTCAGGGTTAATTGGTGATGTAAAAGATATTCGCAGCGCATTCACCTACGACGGCCTTGATCCAAGCAATATCCGTGCCATTCACGAACTAGGTGGCGGGGGACTTTATGACCTTGGGCCATATTCTGTTGCCGCACCTATTTGGTTGATGGACTTTGCCCCAGTGAGCGATATTTCAACTGATGTTAAGTGGCATCTGGGTGGATGTGATGAAACAGTTACAACATCATTCGATATTGGCGGTGCACATGCCGAAGCTCTGACTTCGATGAATACTCCAAGCACACTTTATTTTGATGTAATTGGCACGAAAGGCCGCGTCTCTTTAACCGGCAACGATGCCTTTAATTCACATAACAAGGCAAGCACACTTGAAATTGAGGTCGATGGGAAGGTCACCATTGAGAACTTCGCCGCTTGCGATCCATACCAATTAATGGCCGATTCGATGTCACGTCGAATTCGTGGGGGACAAGGTTGGCTGATGCCTCATTCTGATTCAATCGCATTCGCCGAAGTATTTGATCGTGCATTCGAGGTCATGGGTCGTCCGTAAAGAGCGGGTTAATTCTTATATTTTGAGATTTTCTCAATTGGCGTTTAGTTGAGCATTGGTTAGGCTTGCCCAGTAACTTAATTTTGGAGGACGCCATGGAAGAAACTGCAAAATGCCCTTATACCGGAGCAAAGCAAGACGATGGAGCAAAGTACAACCGTGACTGGTGGCCTGACCAGCTAGACCTCAAAATTTTGAATGGCAATTCTCCACAAGCTGATCCGATGGATGAGAAATTTAATTACGCAAAAGAATTTAAATCACTAGATCTAAAAGCAGTAACGCGCGATATTGAAAAGTTAATGACCACATCACAAGAGTGGTGGCCAGCAGATTATGGACATTACGGTCCATTCTTTATTCGTATGGCATGGCACAGCGCCGGCACATATCGCACAAGTGATGGACGCGGTGGTGGTGGCGCAGGAATGCAACGTTTTGCACCCCTAAACAGCTGGCCAGATAACGGAAACCTAGATAAAGCACGTCGTTTACTTTGGCCGATTAAGCAAAAATATGGAAAGAAACTTTCTTGGGCAGATTTAATGATCTTGACCGGAAACATTGCAATCGACTCAATGGGTTTGAAGACATTTGGTTTCGGTGGCGGACGCGAAGATGTTTGGGAACCAGATGAGACTTACTGGGGCAAGGAAGCACAATGGCTTGCCGACGAGCGTTATACGGGTGATCGCGTACTGGATGAGCCACTTGCAGCGGTGCAGATGGGTTTGATTTATGTAAATCCAGAAGGTCCAAATTGCGAGCCAGATATTTTGGGATCAGCGCGCGATATTCGTGAAACTTTTGCACGTATGGCGATGAATGATGAAGAAACTGTTGCGCTAATTGCCGGTGGTCACACATTCGGTAAAGCACATGGCGCCGCAGAACCGGGCAAGTATGTTGGCGCAGAGCCAGAAGGCGCGGCGATGGAGGAGATGGGCCTTGGCTGGAAGAACTCATTCGGTAAAGGAAATGGCGCCGAAACTATTTCTAGCGGCCTAGAAGGTGCATGGACGCCAACGCCAACTAAGTGGGATAACACTTACTTCAAGACACTATTTAAATATGAGTGGAAGCAGACCAAAAGCCCAGCGGGTGCAACTCAGTGGATTCCAACTGATGAATCAGCAGCAAAGGCTGTACCAGATGCGCACATCGCTGGTAAGACTCATGCACCAGTTATGTTCACAACTGACTTAGCGATGCGAACAGATCCTGCATATGAAAAGGTTTCTCGAAAGTTCCTACAAGATCAAGATGCATTTGCTGATGCATTTGCACGTGCTTGGTTTAAATTAACGCACCGCGATATGGGACCAATTGCACGTTACCTTGGGCCACTTGTTCCTAAAGAGCAGTTGATTTGGCAGGATCCACTTCCAAAGCCAAGCAAAGCGAAGTTAACCGACAAGAAGATTGCTGACCTAAAGAAAGTGATTCTTGGTTCTGGCCTTTCCACATCACAACTAGTTGTGACTGCATGGGCATCTGCCTCAACTTTCCGCGGCACAGATAAGCGCGGTGGCGCCAACGGTGCTCGTATCGCACTTGAACCGCAGCGAAGTTGGGAAGCAAATAACCCCAAGGAGTTAGCAAAAGCTCTAAAGAAGTTAGAGAAAATCCAGAAAGATTTCAACGCTAAGAATAAGAAGTCACCAGTTTCACTGGCTGATCTAATTGTTCTAGGTGGTAGCGCTGCAGTTGAAGTTGCGGCGAAAAAGGCCGGCTATAAAGTCACTGTTCCTTTTAAATCAGGTCGCACTGATGCAACTCAACAGTGGACAGATGTTGCATCATTTGCCGTCCTTGAGCCAATTGCAGATGGTTTCCGTAACTTCGTAAAGGGCAAGAGCCCGATTCAAGCCGAATACCATCTCGTAGATCGCGCTGCACTTTTGACGCTAACTGCGCCAGAGATGACAGTTCTAGTCGGTGGTTTACGTGTACTTGGTGCCAACACCGATGGATCTGACGTCGGAGTTTTGACCAAGAATAAAGGTGCGCTAACAAATGACTTCTTTGTTAATTTGTTATCACTAAATACAACTTGGGTGCCTAAGAAAGCTACCGAACTATTTGAGGCCCACGATAACAAGAGCGGAAAAGTAAAGTGGACTGGTTCACGTGCCGATCTGGTCTTTGGTTCTAACTCTGTCTTGCGCGCAGTCGCTGAGGTTTATGCTAGCGATGATGCAAAAGAGAAGTTCGTTAAGGACTTTATTGCTGCTTGGACAAAGGTCATGGAACTAGATCGCTTCTAAGTAATGCAACAAGCGTTGTGGTCTCCTTCATCTACGGATAATTTGGCGATTGAAACGCTGCAAAAGTATGCCCAAGTTAGTGATTTTCAGAGCCTGCACAAATGGTCTATTGCAAATCCAGAACTTTTTTGGCGCTATGTATTTGAAGATAGCGGCGTTATTGGCAGTCTGGGCAATCAAGGTGCCATTGGTAGCGGCTTTCTAGAGAGTAAGTTTTTCCCCGATGCGCAGTTAAATATTTCCGATACATTGCTAAAAGGTCGCGATGATCAAATCATCATCACCGAGATAAGTGAATCTGGAGTAAGGAGAGAGTACTCGCGTGGCCAAGTACGCAAAATCGCAAATCAAGTCGCTTTTGGTCTTCAAGAGCTCGGTTTAAAGGAAGGTGATGTCGTCGCGGCTATAGTTTCAAATATTGCTGAAACTATATTTTTTGCGCTAGGCGCCCTCAAGATAGGCGCTATTTTCTCTAGTACATCGGCCGATTTCGGAACCGCCACCGTATTAGACCGATTTGAACAGATTCTACCTAAAGTCTTGCTGGTTACAACCAGTTATCAATACAACGGCAAGGAAATTGAGTGCGCTCAAAAGATTGCTGAGATCGTCGCGCAACTTCCAACACTCAAAAAGGTCATATCAATCGGCACTCAAAGCTCTCCTTATTTAAGTTTTGGTAATTGGATAGCAACTTGCAACCCAAGCCATGAAATTTCACTGCCAGGTGGATTTGATCGACCAGGATTTATTTTATTTTCATCAGGAACCACGGGTAAACCAAAATGTATTGTCCATAGTGCAGCTGGTGTGCTCTTAAAGGTATTGAGCGAACAGAAGTATCACTTAGATATTAAGCCCACAGATAATATTTTCTACTACACAACATGTGGCTGGATGATGTGGAACTGGCTCTTTATGGGGCTCGGAACCGGTGCCAGCATCGTGTTATTTGATGGCAATCCGCTATTTCCTGAACCACAAAGATTATTTGATATTGCAGAGCAGAACGATCTTACTTTTCTAGGAGTATCTGCCAAATATATAGACTCAATTAGCAAGTTATCACTACAACCAAAACAAACCCATGCACTAAGCAGGTTGCGAACGATCGCATCAACTGGATCACCACTTAGCCACGAAGGCTTTGAGTATGTCTATGAAAACATTTCAACAAATATCCATCTAGCTTCAATTTCTGGTGGAACGGATATCTGTGGATGTTTTATGTTGGGAGTTCCCAATCTGCCGGTCTATGCTGGGCAGATTCAAGGACCTGCGCTGGGGCTAGATGTTCAAGTTTTCGCTGAAGATGGCCAGCCTGCAGCAGTTGGAGTTAAAGGTGAGTTAGTTTGCCGGAACACTTTCCCTTCTGTTCCGCTTTATTTTTGGGGCGATCCAGATGGAAATAAATTTCGTTCTGCTTACTTTGAAAGGTTTTTGGGCGTTTGGACGCATGGAGATTTTGTAGAAGTAACTGCAGAAGACGGATATGTCATGCATGGTCGCTCAGATGCCACGCTAAATGCTGCAGGAGTGCGAATAGGAACCGCTGAGATTTATCGTGTTACGCAAGAATTTGCCGAAATTGTTGAATCACTTGCAATTGCCCAGAACTGGGAAGGTGACACCAGGGTTGTGCTCTTTGTGAAGTTATCTGATGGTGCCCGTCTTAGCGAAAGCCTGATTAGTCAAATTAAATTAGCCTTAAAACAGAAGGCTAGCCCGCGCCACGTTCCATCTCTAATTATGCAAGCGCCAGATTTTCCACGCACCAAAAGCAATAAATTAGCGGAAATTGCAGCAGCAAATGCCATCAATAAGGTTGCAATTACAAATTTAGGCGCACTTGCTAACCCAGAATCTTTGGATTGGTTTACAAACTTAAATCTTTAACGCTCTCCCAGGTGCGCGAGCTCCAAGAGTTAATTAGCGCCTGCTGCACGCTAACTACATCTACCGCCTCCTTAAAGCTCTGGCCAAAGGCTTTGCCCTCAACGATTGATTGCATAAAGACATAATCTTCAATCGCAACTAGATCTTCAAAGCCAATGGCATTTGCCTGTCCTGGCACGAAGGCGCCATGGAATGGGAAGCGATCACCGCCA
>CAWUTY010000085.1:0-4309 GCA_963925575.1 Candidatus Nanopelagicaceae bacterium | reverse complement strand
CTAGATCTAGCAACTTTAATTGTTAAGGGTTCAACAACAACTGGCGAATGCGTAGATATTTTCGATGGCGATAATCAAATGGAGGGTGCACCAACTACTCCACTTGCCGCTGGCGCTTCAGCTAAATTCTCTTGGGGGCTTTCTTGCCCAGGTAAAAGCGGCGAAGATATTTCAGTTCTTCTCTCAAATGCAAATGTTACTTTGATCGAAGTTACTGGAAAACTTTCCTAATTCTTTCGCTTTAAATAAGCAAAGAACGGAATCGGTACAAGCACGCCAATAGCCATTAACAGCACCCATTGCTGTTCTAGATGGGCGCCAATCATTATTCCGGCAAGTGCTGGACCTGCAATTCCAGATATGCCCCATTGCAAACTAATCAAAGCGCTGGCACGACCACGAATATGTTCCGGGGTTAACTCCTGCATCAACGCAGGACTAGTTGGCGCATAGACCATCTCTCCAAAAGCGAATATTAATTGGCTAACGCAAAGAGCGATGCCTGCCATAAACATGGAAAGGTAGGGAGAAATACCGACTGCCAGCCAAGATAGACCCCAGATAAATCCAACAGAAACCAGCGCGGTGTATTTGGAATATCGCTCTAGGATTCTTAGAACGAGTGGCTGAAAAGCAACTATCGCAAAAGTATTTACACCAAAGATTATTCCCAGCCAGTTTGGTGCTAAGTCCAAATATTGAGTTGCATAGACCGGCAGACCTGATTGCAGCGGGCCATATCCGAAGGTCAGCAAAATAATTCCGGCAAAGGTAAGAATCGTTAATTTGCGGTTGGCAAAAAGTTCCCGGTAACTGCCAGATTGTGGCTCATTCTCCTTTGCCACATAGCGCCCAGCGGCAGGGGTATGTAAACCAAAGATAATAAAAAGGAAAATCAGGTAGGTAACGCCATCTATTAAGTACATAACTTGATATGAGAAAAGTGAATTCTCGCGAATGATTACTGATGATAATAAGCCGCCAACGCCAAGTCCTAGGTTCATCAACATAAAATTAAAGCCAAAGATTTTTGAGCGAATTTCCACTGGGGTAAGGCGAGTCAGCATCACCATCTGCGCCGGCCAAATACATTGATTTCCAATTGCAAATAAAGTCATCACAATTACAGCCGATGGCTTGGTAGATACAAATGCAAAACCAAATCCAGATGTGGCTGAAACAACCAGCCCTATGATCATGACAATTTTCGGACCGATGCGATCTACAAGTGCGCCCAATGGACCAGAACCAGCGATTCCAACGAAAGCACCCCAGGCCATTAGCAGGCCGCCGAAAGAAGTTGTGAATCCGCGCATCTCGTGGAGATAGACCATCAAAAGTGAAAGCGTCATTCCGCGCCCAATGGCGCTCAAAGCTATACCGACAACAATGCGGCGAGAATGCGGATTGAGAATAGAGGTGAACTCTTTATAGGGCATTTTCATGGCGCGCATTTGGGCAGTCTATATCTGAGACAATAACCTTGTGTCCAAACAATTTTCATTTCAAATCAATCACGGCGCTGAAAACTCTTTAGCGCGGGTTGGGACAATCTCTACACCGCACGGTGATATTCAAACTCCAGCATTTATTCCAGTTGGCACAAAAGCCACAGTTAAAGCAGTCCTACCAAGTGCGATGAAAGATCTGGGTTCGCAAGCACTTCTAGCAAATGCTTATCACCTCTATTTGCAACCTGGCCCCGATGTTCTAGATGAAGCCGGCGGGCTTGCAAAATTTATGAATTGGCAAGGTCCAACATTTACCGACAGCGGCGGGTTTCAAGTTCTCTCACTCGGTGTTGGTTTCAAAAAAGTCTTGGCAATGGATGCCACCACTTTTAGATCGGATCAAGTAATTGCCGGAAATAAAGAACGCCTGGCTCATGTTGATGACGATGGAGTTACCTTTAAATCTCACCTAGATGGCTCTATGCACCGCTTTAGCGCTGAAACATCTATGCAGATTCAACATAAAATTGGCGCAGATATCATCTTCGCCTTTGATGAGTGCACCACTTTGCATAACACTCGTCCATATCAAGAACTTGCCATGGAGCGCACCTATGAATGGGCGATACGTTGCCTGGATGAACATAAGCGCCTCACAGATGCGCGCAGCGATAAGCCGTATCAGGCATTATTTGGGGTGATTCAAGGCGCGCAGTATGAGGATTTGCGAAAGAAGGCAGCTGGTGATTTGGGGTCGATGTCATCATCTGGCATCGAATTCGATGGCTTCGGAATTGGCGGCGCACTTGATAAAGATTCACTCGGCACAATAGTTGGTTGGGTAAATCAAGCTTTGCCCGAAGATAAGCCTAAGCATTTGCTCGGAATTGGCGCACCTGAAGATCTATTTGTTGGCGTTGAAAACGGTGTGGATACCTTTGACTGTGTGCTGGCATCTCGTATCGCGCGATCTAGCGCCGTCTATACGATGCAGGGGCGCTTTAATGTTTCCAATGCGCCATACATCCGAGATTTCAACCCAATTGATTCCGAATGTGATTGTTATACATGCGCCAATTTCACACGCGCCTACCTGTGTCATCTATTTCGTGGCAAGGAGATGGTGGCGGCAACTCTTGCCACAATTCACAATGAGCGATTTGTGGTGCGTTTAGTTGATCAGATGCGACAAGCGCTAATTGATGGAAATTTCACAGAGATGAAGGACGAATTCTTGGGGCGTTACAAGCACCGTTCTGGGCAATCTAGCGATTAATCTCTGCCCCATTTAGAAATAAAATCTGCCGCAGTCATCTCGTAAATATTTTCCGCTCCATCAATCTCATCCATCTGCTGACCTTTAAATTGGAAGCCAAAATAATTTATCACTGCAATTGATGCCAGGTTATCGGGACTGACTGTGTAACGAAAGGTTTTCACATCAGGAAAAGTCAGCGCCCAGTGCCACATCCCCAGCAGCGCCTCTTTAGCAAGCCCTTGCTTCTGATATTCACTTTCAATACCGAGACCGATTTCCAGCATCCCTTGCGAATCGGGTGCGCCATGAAAACTGGTACTACCGATTATTTCTTGCTTCTCTTTCAAAACAATCCAACGCACAAACCATTTATTGCAAGCAGGGTCTGCTTTTACTTGGGGAACTCGCCAAGCAAGTGGCCCTTGAAAATCAATGAGCACACGCAGCGGATTGCTAAAACCCCTGCCAGAAATAGCAGGAGCATCATCGCGGTCTTCAAAAAGTGTTATTAAATCAGGTGCTGAAATGTGATGAAGTTCTAGCCGAGCAGTTTGGATAACTGGTTCGTGCTGAGACAACTACTTAGCTCCAACTTTAGGTAGGTGCCAATCGTATTTAATCGAAAGTTCACGAACTAAAATAACGCAGAGACTTGCCAATACCACTGAAATAATTTCATTAACTGAAAAATAGTGACAGGTTACGTAAACGAGTGAGCCGGCAAGACATGAGGTTCCGATAGTTTCGCGATGTAATAGAACTGGCTCAACTTGGCACAAGACATCTCGCAACAGCCCCCCAGTTACCGCACTGATTAGCCCAAGAATTACCGCAGCCGCAAATGGTGCGCCCTGAGTGAGTGCGAACTGTGCTCCTGATACCGAGCAGACTGCCAGACCAATTGTGTCCAGCGTTAAAACAAATCTGCCTACTGGCTTATTTCGTTTAATACCTAAAGTGATTACAACCGCGAGTAAAACTCCTACGAATAACCAGCCGTGCAATACCCAAGGTGGACGTTCTCCGAGCAAGAGATTTCGGAGCGTTCCACCTGCCAAGGAAGCGGTAGCTGCAATAAAAGCGATCCCGCCATAATCCAAACCTTTATCTGAAGCAATGCGCGCGCCAACTAGCGCGAAGGCAAATGTGCCAACTAAATCAAGAATATTTACGAGTAGATCTAAATCCATGACTTAAGTATAAAGGCGTGACTTAGATATTACTTAAGTGAGGCGAAGGCTTCTTCTAGAACGCCAAGGGCATCTTTTAAGAGCTCATCCGAGATAACTATCGGTGGCAAGAAGCGGATTACATTTGCATAAGTTCCGGCGGTCAAGATCAGTACACCTTTGCTCTGGCAGTATTTAATAATTGTGGCCATTGCCGCTGAGTTCGGTGTGGTGGTTCCCGGTTCTACAAGTTCAATCGCCTGCATCGCGCCACGTCCGCGAACTTCACCAATAATCGAATGCTTGGCAGCTAGAGCGTTAAGACAATCGCTAAGAATCGTTCCAATGTGGCGAGCACGTTCTACCAATTTATCTTCTTCAATAGTCTGAATTGCGCCAAGGGCTGCAGCACATGCAATTGGATTTCCACC
>CAWUTY010000084.1:0-10471 GCA_963925575.1 Candidatus Nanopelagicaceae bacterium | reverse complement strand
GCGGCAATGAGCTCCTGAACACCTGAGGCGATATCGCCAGCGGTGTTGGCAGGAACTTGGATTGCTCCACGAATTGCGCGTAATGCCATGAGATAAGGGTACCTTTCCTAGCCATTTTTCGTGTTCATTTAAAAACTTGCTTGTCGATAAAACCTTTTAACTATTAAACCTTTTCGTACTATTTCTTGATCAGATGATAGATCAAAATCTAGATTCGCTCTTCCATCGAAATATCGATAAATCGTTACATATCAGTCCATTTGAGCGCCATTATTATCGATAAATCGCTACTTTGATGCGCTATTATCTATAAAGTGATAAATTTGTATTTACCTGATTATCAATTTGTAGTTAAAAGGTTATAAATCTAAAGCCTTTCGTAGATTCATCAACTCTCCATCGTTAAGGTCTCTCCATCGACCTTCGGGAGTATCGCCCAGAGAGATCGGTCCAAACTTGGTTCGGATCAAGCGAAGCACGCGAACATCGACAGCCTCCATTAAACGCCGAATGATGTGATAGCGACCTTCGTGAATTGAGACTTCGATCCATTGAGGTGATAGCTGTTTAAAGGTCAGGACTCGACCCATTCCATCCTCTAACTCGATCCCCTTTAAAAGAACCTTATCTACGCCAACCGGCAGTTTGCCATCGAACTCGATTATGTAGGTCTTCTCCAGGCCAAAGGAGGGATGGGTGGCCCTGAAGGTTAAATCTCCGTCATTTGTTAAGAGAATTAGCCCTTCCGAATCCTTATCCAGGCGACCCACATGGAAGAGGCGCTCAGTACGCAGGTCAATAAAGTCCGAAAGCGAGGGACGACCTTCTGGGTCAAACATGGTAGACAAAACACCTTTAGGTTTATGAAGTACAAGGTAATTCTTAGTCAAAGAACGCGTTATTGTCTCACCATCAACCATTACTTTCACCAAATCTGGATCGTATTTGGCTCCAAGCTCTCGGACGATAAATCCATCAACGCTCACTCGGCCATCGATAATGAGTTCATCGGCTCCGCGGCGGCTAGTAATCCCGGCCTCGGCAATTATTTTATTCAAGCGTAATTCAGGCATATTTTGGCTATCCATTCTCGACAGTCATATCGCCCTCCCCCGTCAGATAAGCGGGATTGGCAGTTTGAACCTTGAGTCTACGGCAAGGCCTCTATGGAGGTCAAAAAGGCTTTTAACCTAGTCAGTTAAAGACTCTAGGACCTCATCAAGGCGATCCAAGTCTGGCAGATAAGGAGCCAGGGCCGGCAGATCGTTTAAAGAGTTCAGACCAAGGCGCTCCAGGAAGTAACTTGTCGTCTTATAGAGGATTGCGCCAGTCTCATTTTCAATCCCGAACTCTTCAACTAGGCCGCGCGTAACTAGCGTCTTCATAACCGCTTCAACATTAACGCCACGGATAGCTGAAACTCGAGCGCGTGAGACGGGTTGACGGTAAGCGATCACAGAAAGGGTCTCTAGCGCTGCTTGCGTAAGGCGATTCTGTTGGCCATCTAGAACAAACTTTTCTACGACCGCCGAGCATTCAGGGTGGCTATAGAAGCGCCAGCCGCCGTTGATGGCTTTGAGGCTAAAGCCGCGCCCCTCGTATGAGCCGACTAGGGTTTGAAGGGCCTCGATAACCTCATCCACCGTCTTCTCCAGGACGGAGGCCAGGGTGAGTTCTGTAACCGGCTCATCAACGACCATCAAGATCGCCTCAATAGAACGCTCAAGTTCTGGATTAGACATTTTCATCCTCTTCTGTCGAAATTACAGGTAGATCAAATTCATCGGTGGCCTCAATTTCACCGGAATCCGAACCGGTCCAGCTAATTTGAAGCTCGCCCATCGCGATTACTTGATCAAAGCGTAGAACTCCTTGACGGTAAAGGTCTAGCAGGGCTAAAAAGCGCGCCACGACAACTAGAGTTGAATCAGCATCAGAGATTAGATTTCTAAAACTGAGCGTACGTCCTGCCCTGAGCGCCTCAACTACCCGTTTAGACTCCTCAGCTACGCTCACCAAACTGCTGTAAAGGTGCTGCACGCCTACAACAGGGGGGCTCTTAGGAGTTAAACAACGCTCGGCAATCGCTGCAAAGCGCGCTGGCCCCACCCCGATTAGGACTTCAGGCAGCAACGCCGATAGCGCTGGATCCAGCGCCACCACGCGAGCAAATGACTTGTCAGCCGCCTCGATTTGAGCGGCAAAGGTCGCGGCGATCTCTTTGAAGGCACGGTATTGAAGCAAGCGTGCAAATAGAATATCTCGAGCCTCTAACAGGGCAAGATCTTCTTCATCTTCAACATCACCGCTCGGCAGCAAGCGTGCGGCTTTAAGATCTAGCAGAGTCGCGGCGATCACCAAGAATTCGGTCGCCTGATCAAGGCGCCAGCCCTCACCGGATGCCTCAAGAGCGCGGATAAAGACTATGAACTCGTCGGTGACGATGCTTAGTGATACCTCGGTGATATCCATCTTGTGGCGAGATATGAGCTGTAAAAGTAGATCGAATGGGCCATCAAAGTTATCCAGGTGGACGTTAAAACCCGCGCCGATTTCGACCTCTTCTTTGACCTGCACCTTGCTGGGCGCCAATGGCTCGGCTGAAGTATCGATCTCGGTATCCACGGAGGGAACCTTACTTGCTTACTTGCTCAAAACTGCGCATCGAGCGTAGAGTCGCGCCAACAGAAAGAGGTTTCTCGCTTGAACGCTAAATCGACATTTGACGATGATGTGGCCACTACTGCCACCCTTCTAGGACGAGCACCTAAAAACTTTCGAATTCCACCTGCACCAAAAGAGGGTTTAGATGCCAAGGTAATCTCGATCTTTAACCAAAAAGGTGGAGTCGGCAAAACAACGACCACAATTAATTTAGGCGCAGCTATTGCAGAACTTGGTCGTCGCGTTCTTCTCGTTGACTTTGACCCGCAGGGCGGTCTCTCACTTGGTCTTGGCGTAAATGCTCATTCGCTAGCACTTGAAAATACGGTCTATTACGCGCTAATGACGCCTGATGCCAATATCGACGAGATAGTTTTGAAATCATCCGTTGCAAATTTAGATTTTCTCCCTGCAAACCGCGACTTAGGTACCGCTGAAACAACGCTCGGCGCCGAAATCGGTGGACAGCAATATTTGAAGCGCGCTCTGGCGAGGTTAAAGGATCGCTATGACGTTATTTTGATTGACTGTCAACCAACTATGGGGCAGTTAACTATTAACGCACTTGTTGCATCAAATGAAGTGATCGTTCCACTGCAATGTGAATACTTCGCTTTACATGGCTTCATCGAATTAAAGGGAAATATCGATAAAGTAAGGAGCTTTCTAAATCCTGATCTATCTTTAGTTGGTATTTTAGCCACAATGTATGAGAAGAAAACTGTGCACAATCGCGAAGTTTTAACTGCAATCTTGGAGAAATATCCCGAAGATGTATTTGAAACTATCATTGCAAAGACAATTCGTTTCTCCGAAACCACTGTCGCCGGAGAACCAATCACAAGTTATGCATCATCATCGGGTGGCGCTGCTTCATACCGCAGACTTGCCCGCGAATTAATTGCCAGAGGAGGCGCACGATGACACGTAGAGCTAGCTTGCCAGGTGCGGATGAATTATTCCGCGCAAATACCCCCGCGTTAAGCGCTGTCCGCCAAGTTGTAGAAGAGGTTAACGAAGTTTCCAAACCCATTGGTGTTAGCGCAACAGCGTCTAAAACAAAAAAAGGTGTTCGCTCTACTCCACGTCGCCGCGTGACTTCAGTTGATCGCTCACCATCTGGACGCGAAAAACATGATGAGAAAATTACTGTTTACCTATCCCCTGATGAACTCTTCGATATCGATCAAGCACGCTTAACACTTCGTGGTGATTTAGGTCTTGCTGTAGATCGCGGACGCATTGTTCGTGAATCCATTGCTGTGATCGTTGCAGACTTAGAAGCTAAAGGTGATCAGAGTATTTTGGCGCGACGATTGCGCGGTATCTAAAACCTTTTAGATTTACTGCGCCCTGGGGTGTGCAGTTGCATAGGCTTCGCGCACCTTATCGATAGTTATGAGCGTGTAAATCTGCGTTGTCGTAACCGATGAATGCCCTAACAGTTCTTGCACAACTCGAATATCGGCGCCGCCATCTAACAAGTGCGTTGCATATGAATGTCGAAAGACGTGTGGCGAAACTTTTCCGGATAGGTTGCAAGCATCAGCCGCTGCGATGACAATCTGCCAGGCACTTTGCCGCGATAACCGTGCGCCGCGTGAGTTTAAGAAAAGTGCGCTGTTTCTGAGGCTCTCCTTTGATTTTGCAACAAGTTGTGGACGCAGCCTAACGAGATAATTATCCAGCGCTGTCTTTGCATAAAATCCCAAGGGAACAATTCTTTCCTTGGAACCCTTGCCTCTTAGCTTTAAGGTGAAAATCTCTGAACTATCAAGCATGGTCTTGTTGAAATCACCAACATCTATTCCAACAATTTCACTCACGCGAGCACCGGTCCCATAGAGAATTTCTAGAATTGCTTTATCTCTGAGTGATGCTGAGTTGCTCGATCTTTCTGCTGAATCGATCAAAGACTCCATTTCTGAGATAGTTAGCGCCTTGGGAAGTTTTCTAGCTAATTTATTCGACGCGATACTTGTGGTCGGATCAGCGATCGAATATTCGCGAGTTAAATACTTATAAAAGGTCTTTAAGGCAGATGTGGAACGGTTTATCGAGGCCAGAGAAAGACCTTCGGATTTCTGATGCATCTCAAACATCACAATATCTTCTTCAGAGACGCTGGCTAAATCCAAACTCTTATCGCTAAGGAAAGCCCTAAATTTGGCCAGGTCACGTTTATAGGCTGCGATAGAGTTGGCCGAAAGTGCACGTTCAATCTGCAGATGATCTAAGAAACTTTTTGCGACTTTCTCAAACTGCATAACCATGAGCCACCGCTACGGCGTTATAGCGAATCTTTCCTGCGTGCACATTTAACCCACGATCTAAAGCGGGATCTTCTTCTATTGCGCGCTCCCATCCTTTATTTGCGATGGCAATGGCGTACGGCAGAGTCGCATTTGTCAGCGCATAAGTTGAAGCAACCGGTACCGCTCCTGGCATATTTGCTACACAATAAAAGATTGAGCCATGAACTCTAAACGTTGGTTCAGCATGAGTTGTTGGTTTGGAATCTTCAAAACAACCCCCTTGATCGATCGCAATATCCACCAATACTGAACCTGGCTTCATCTGCGCCACCTGCGCATTCGTAACTAATTTCGGCGCTTTTGCTCCATGTACCAACACCGCACCTATTACCAAATCCGCTTGCCTGATCTCGCGGTCAATAGCGTGCAGTGTGGAAGCTAGCGTTTTAATACGCCCGTTATAGAGCGAATCAATGTAGGCAAGGCGCGGCAATGATCGATCTAGGACGGTCACATCAGCGCCCATTCCCATGGCAATGACCGCTGCATTTAAGCCCGCTACTCCCCCGCCGATTACAACTACTTTGCCTGGTGCAACACCCGGAACGCCCGCCAATAAAACACCTCGTCCACCGTTAGGTTTTTGCAGCCCGTAAGCGCCCACTTGAACTGACAATCGACCAGCGACTTCGCTCATTGGTGCCAGCAGTGGAAGTGCTCCATTTAATTCAACGGTCTCATAAGCTATCGCAGTTGTTCCGCTCTTTAGCAAAGCATCGGTGCATGCCTTTGATGCTGCAAGGTGTAGATAAGTAAAAAGTATTTGCCCAGAACGCAATTTTGGATATTCAACTTCGATTGGCTCTTTTACTTTAAGAATTAAATCTGCAGAACGCCAGATTGCATCAACATCATCTTCAATTCGAGCACCGGCTGATACAAACTCTGCATCGGTAATCGATGAACCTAATCCGGCACCTGCTTCGATGACTACCTGATGCCCAAATCTGGAAAGTTCGAAGACACCTTCTGGAGTTAGCGCTACCCGTGATTCGTGGACCTTAATCTCTTTGGGAACGCCAACTAGCATCATCTAACCTTTCAAAGCAATGGCCGCCGATATCAAACCCACGAAAAGTGGATGTGGACGGGTAGGACGCGAGCGAAGTTCTGGGTGTGCTTGCGTGCCTACGTAATAAGGATGCACCTCTTTAGGTAGTTCTACAAACTCAACCAAATCTTTCTCTTTGAAGATTCCCGAGAAAGAAAGACCAGCCCTGGAAATTTTTTCACGATATTTATTATTGACCTCGTAACGGTGACGGTGGCGCTCTGAAACCTCAGTGGCACCATATGTTGCAGCAACTAGAGAACCAGGAACCAGGTTTGCTTTATATAAGCCAAGACGCATAGTTCCGCCCATATCCGCCTCACCTGAGACAATTGCCTTCTGATCATCCATCGTTGCAATTACATGTGTTCCGGATTCAGGAGAAAATTCCGCAGAGTTGGCATCGCTAATTCCGGCAAGATTGCGCGCTGCTTCAATTACCATGCACTGCAACCCTAAACAAAGACCGAGTGTTGGTATTTTATTCTCTCGCGCGTAAGTAAGGGCACCAAGTTTTCCTTCGATTCCGCGAACACCAAAACCACCAGGAACACATATCGCATCAACATCCTGCAGAGATTTTTTAGCGCCTTCCGGTGTTGCACAATCATCACTTGCAATCCAAACTATATTTACCTTGGCGCTGTTGGCAAAACCACCAGCACGCAGAGCTTCAGAGACTGAGAGATAAGCATCTGGCAGATCAATATACTTTCCAACTAAAGCAACCTGAACTTGATGTTTTGGATTGTGAACTTTATCTAAAAGATCATCCCATTCGCCCCATTGCACTTCATGTCCACCGAGTGCCAGACGCCGTACAACGTAGGCATCAAGGCCTTCGGCAAAAAGCACTTTAGGTATGTCATAGATAGACGGAGCATCCGAGGCTGCTACAACTGCTTCAACGTCAACATCGCACATCAGAGAGATCTTTTTCTTAATGCCAATCGGGATCTCGCGATCAGATCGCAATACAACGGCATCTGGTGCAATACCGATACTACGAAGGGCCGCTATCGAGTGCTGCGTCGGTTTAGTTTTTAACTCACCAGAAGGCCCGATATATGGAACCAATGAAATATGAAGATAGAAGACATTGTCGCGGCCGACTTCTTGGCGCATCTGACGCGCTGCCTCAAGGAATGGCTGCGATTCAATATCGCCAACCGTTCCACCAATTTCAGTAATTACGACATCAACATCGGCCGATGACATAGCGTGCATGCGTTCTTTAATCTCATTTGTAATATGTGGAATCACCTGAACTGTCTCGCCCAAGTATTCGCCACGACGTTCGCGCGCAATAACTCGCGAATAGATTTGACCGGTCGTCACATTGGCTGAACCTTCAAGGTTTCGATCAAGAAATCTCTCATAGTGACCTATATCTAAATCTGTCTCCGAACCATCATCGGTTACGAAAACTTCACCGTGCTGAAAAGGATTCATGGTGCCTGGATCGACGTTCAGGTATGGATCTAGCTTTTGCATTGTCACGCGAATTCCACGTGCTACGAGCAATCTACCAAGACTTGAAGCGGTGAGTCCCTTGCCTAAACTCGAGGCTACTCCCCCGGTTACGAAAATATGTTTAGTCACATGCGCTTGGCCCATGGAAGACAAACCTATCATCTATGACGAGCTATCTTGAAATTGACTCGCGCATCGCCAGTAACTCAGCGGCATGTTCGCGTGCACTGCTCGAACCTTCCAGCCCCGCCAACATCCGCGCAATCTCCTCAATTCGGTTCTGAGTGTCTAGTTTTTCGACATCTGATTGCGAAATAGAACCATCGCTGCTTTTCTTAACGACAAAGTGTGTATCCGCCCAAGCCGCTACTTGAGGTAGATGAGTAACAACTATCACTTGACTGTGCTTAGCCAGCGCAGCCAGTCGTCTTCCAACTTCGATCGCTGCTTTTCCGCCAACACCAGCATCAACTTCATCAAAAATATATGTGCCAACTGGATGAGTTTGGGCAAGAACTACTTCAAGTGCCAACATGATTCGTGACATTTCTCCACCGCTGGCACCTTTTCCAAGAGCGATCAACGGACCATCACGATGACCTTGAATCTGCATCGTCACTTCATCGCATCCCAAAATCGTAAAATCTGATTCCTTTAGCGAACCTTCATAATCTGGTGAATGAATCAAAATCGAAAATTGAGTGTGCGGCATTGAGAGAGCGTGGATTTCTTTTGATACCGCATCAGATAACTTCGTAGCTGCTACTGTGCGAATCTTTGTCAGCGACTTGGCATGGTTAAGCAGATTCTTTTTTGCTCCTTGCATTTCAACTTCTAACTCGGCGATGCGATCTTCCCCGCCAGTTAGATCGGCAATTGTGGCACGCGCAGTTTTTGCTTTCTCCGATATCGCGATCAACTCTGCATCCGGATCGGCGGCGCCTCCCCATTTTTTGATAAATGCAATGATCTCTGCTTTGCGCACTTGAAGAGCATCTAATTTTGCAGGATCTGCCTCTAGTGCGCTCAAATAACTACTGAGATCGCGTGCGGCCTCGTCAAGAATGAAAAAACCTTCAGCAACAACGGCTGCGATCTCATCAAGTTTTAAATCTTTACCTTTGGCAATATCCAAGAAACGACGAGCGGCCCCGAGGCTGGTGAGAGATCCAGATGTCTCATCTGATAACGCCTGATTTGCCCCATCACTTGCACTGCGCAGATCTTCGACGCTGGTAAGTCGAGCAATTTGGTTTGCAACCGCTGCATATTCGCCACGGGTTGGCTTTAACTTAGTCCAACCTTTTAGAAACTCTTCCAGGTCTGCAATCTCGCGATCACGCTTTGAAGAACTCTCGCGCATAGATTTAATCCGCGCTTTTAAGTCGTTATATGCGGTTAAAGCCTCTTGATAGTGAGCAAGTGCTTTGGATAATTCCGAGCCTGCAAATCTGTCCAGTAACTCGCGCTGACGCGCGCTCTTTACGATCTGATGATTTGCCGCTTGGCCATGTATCTCAACTAAATGATCTGCAAAATTGACCAACGTTGCCGCTGGAACAGTTGTTCCACCCGCAACAGCCTTACTCTTTCCATCGCTATTTACCGTGCGGGTAAGAATTAACGAACCCTCTGAAATATCGGCGCCAGATTCATCGGCGATCAAAGAAATCTCGCTATTGGTTTTGGGGAGAATAAATTGCGCACTTGCTACGAGGCGATCAGAACCACTGCGTACTAACGAACTATCACTCTTGCCACCCAAAACTAAAGAGAGCGCTGTTAAAATCATGGTTTTACCGGCGCCTGTTTCGCCAGTTAAAACATTTAGCCCCTTACCAAGTTCAAGGGTTGACTGATCAATAATTCCGAGACTACGGATTGAGATCTCTTCTAGATAAGAACGCTCACTCACCGCGCCAGCCTTCAACTGGTAATTTGAATTTGGCAACGAGTCGATCGGTGAATAGCGTTGGTTTAATATGCGCTAGCTTGATCACTGAATCGTCTTTAGTTATTAGAACTCGATCACCGGCGCGTAAAGGCAATTTACGTAGAGCATCGGCCGATAAGAGAGCGTCACTGGATTCAATTTCCACAATAATTTGAGATTGCGGTGAAACCACCATTGGACGTGAAAATAAAGCGTGTGCCGAAATTGGTAGTAAAACTAAGGCATCAATTTCTGGCCAAAGTACTGGCCCGCCAGCGCTAAAAGCGTAAGCGGTCGATCCTGTTGGAGTTGAGCAGATCAAGCCATCACATCCCCAACGTGAAAGTGGACGATCATCGATCTGCACAAAGAGTTCAACCATCGTAGTTCCATCGCGTTCTACGGTCACCTCATTTAAAGCCCAGCCCGTTGAAATTTCCGCGCCGCTACGTATCACTGAATAATTAAGAACCATCCGATTTTCGGTTTTGTATCCCTTAGAAATAATGCTCGCTGCGATCTCTGGAAGCGACGGTTTTTCGACTTCGGCCAAAAAACCTACGTGACCTAAATTAATTCCTAAAATCGGAATACCTTGTGATCTAGCAACTTCAGCTCCACGCAGAATCGTTCCGTCTCCTCCCAGAACTACTACTAACTCAGCAGCCGGTAAATCCACAAATGGTGTCTGGGTAATTCCTAGAACGTTTACATCTGATGGTGTTGTTAACGTGAAGCCTTCCTTTAATAAGAGTTGCGAAAGTTCTTTTGTGGCAATGAGTGCTTCAGGACGAGAGGCGTTAACCAGAAAAATTGCGTTACGTGACATTAAGCGGGCCCCATCTCGATCGCACGATCTACATCACCGGCAGCAATTGCAGGTGCACCGCGACGTAGCCATAAGAAATATTCGACAACTTCTGCTGACAGCCTCACTGAGGATGCCTTCAACGCAGCCCTCGAAGAGATCAAGACTCAGATTGACAGTGGACAGATCTACAACGTCCGTGGAAATAGCTATCTTGATGACCTAAC
>CAWUTY010000083.1:0-3795 GCA_963925575.1 Candidatus Nanopelagicaceae bacterium | reverse complement strand
ATTTGCCAAACGTTCATAGTTAAAGGGTAGTCGGGCGCGGATGCGGAAAGGGGATTATCCTTCTCCTATTATGAAATCTAAGCGCTCGTTCATTGATTATTCACTCGATAAACGCGCCACATTGTTGGCGCTCTTTCGTGGTGTGGTCGATGCCTGCGATGCCGATCCTTACTTAATGAGGGCTGCCAAATACCACGGCGAAAAAATTTCTCGTAAATGTCCGGTCTGCAAAAAGAATGGGCTAGTTGAACTTCGCTACACATTTGGAGATCAGCTCGGTCAATTTTCAGGTCGCATTAAAACTGAAATTGAATTACTTGAAATGGAGAATGAATTCGGAGAATTTGCTGTGTACATCGTTGAAGTCTGTCGTGATTGTTCATGGAACCATTTGTGCGCTTCATTCCTATTAGGAGATGGATCTGAGCGAAAGCCACCCCGTAAGGTACGCACCCTAGAAGATGATGATTGGATTAAAGGGTAGCCTTCAGAAATGATCCGCAGAAAGCTAATCCGCGCCGCCATATTCCTGGCTGGCTTTGGCTTTATTGCTGGCTCCACACTCTTCGCTTTCGCCTGGTTTACCGTTTCAATTCCCGACCCAAATGCATATGTAAATAGTCAGTCAACAATTATTCAATATTCCAATGGCCAAGAGATTGGCCGCATCGGTTCACAGAACCGTCAGATTTTGCCGCTTGCTAAAATTCCAATGAATTTACGTAACGCAGTATTGGCCGCTGAAGATCGCAGCTTCTATTCCAATAGAGCATTTAGCGTTACTGGTATCGCACGAGCGCTATTTAATAACTTAAAGTCAGGCACTTTAAATGGTGAAGGTGGATCAACCATCACCCAGCAGTACGCCAAGACTGCTTTCTTATCACCGAGCCGAACAATTCAACGCAAAATAAAAGAGTTGGTCATCTCTCTTAAATTAGAAAACTCATTGTCAAAAGATCAAATATTTGAAAATTACTTAAATACTATTTATTTTGGTCGGGGTTCATACGGTGTACAGACCGCTTCGCAGCAATACTTCAATCGCAACGCCAACCAATTAACGCTCTCTCAAATGGCGGTAATCGCCAGTATTTTGCGTTCTCCTGGCTATTACGATCCTTCTCTATCTAAAGAGAATGAAGAACGCCTGAAGGGCCGATTCCAGTATGTAATAGATGGAATGCTCGATCGCGAATGGATCACAGCCGAAGATGCGGCGAAAGCAAAATACCCAACAGTTACTCCACGAACCAAAACCGGACAACTCAGCGGACCTAAAGGGCACATCGTCGCAGCGGTTCAAAAAGAGATGGACAAATTAGGCTTTAGCGAAGATCAACTCTTAATTGGTGGGCTGGTTATTAAAACAACGCTGGTACAACGTGCGCAACAAGCAGCAGTTGATGCCGTAACTAAGTTTTATCCAAAGAAAGCGCCAGAGAATTTACGTATTGGCTTGGCTGCTATTCGACCAGGCACTGGTGAAATAATTGCGATGTATGGCGGACGTGATTATTTGGTGCGCCAATTAAATGATGCCACCCAGTCGATTGCGCTAGCCGGCTCTACCTTTAAGCCATTTGCGCTGGCTGCCGCCCTCGAGGCCGGCATCCCACTTACCTCAATGTGGAATGGTGATTCACCGCAGATATTTGATGATCTAGGTAAGCCGTACGAGGTTTCCAATTATGGAGATGAAGGCTGGGGCCAAATAGATTTAATCAACGCCACAAAACATTCAATTAACACGGTCTATGTTCCGCTGGGACAGAAAGCCGGTCTAGATAAAGTTGTCGACGCCGCTCGTCGTGCAGGTATCCCCGAATCTGTTGCGATGGTACCCGCACCTTCGGTAACTCTCGGCGTTGCTAGCCCACATGTAATTGACGTGGCAAGTGCGTATGCAACTTTTGCAGCACAAGGAATCTTTTCAAAACCATATTTAATTGCCTCTGTTACTGGACCAAATAAAGGTTTACTTTATGAAGGTCAATCACAAACCCAGGAAGTTTTTGCAAAAGACGTAATGGCAGATTTAACTTATGCGCTTAAAAGCGTAGTTAATGGTGGAACAGGATCGGCTGCACTTGCACTGGGTCGGCCAGCTGCCGGTAAGACTGGAACTAGCCAATCCAATGCTTCTGCTTGGTTTAGTGGTTACACGCCACAACTAGCCGCCTCTGTTGCGCTATTTCGTGACAGCGCATCTGAATCTCTAAATGGAATCGGCGGGCTAACTTCTGTAACAGGTGGAACTTTCCCTGCAAGAATTTGGACAGCATTTATGAAGGGTGCACTCAAAGGCGAACCGATTATGAGTTTCCCGGCCCCAGCCAATATTGGTGGGCTTGATCCGGTCGTAATGACTAGCGGTGGAGTTCAGACCATCAAGGAGAAATAAACTTTGCAAACCAAAGTGCGAGCAATAATCGCTCTTGCGGTGCTTGTCTCGTTAATCAGTTTTGTAAAATTTAGCCATTGCCAAAGTTCGGGGTGGGCAACCCCTGATCAATATATCCACGCTTGTTATTCCGACATTCCAGCGCTCTATGGCGAACGCGGCTTAAGTAAGGGGGATTGGGCCTATTCCAACGGCGCGGATTCGGTTGAATACCCAGTGGTCACAGGCGCAGTCATGTGGGCGCTTGCGCAAATAACTCCGGACGGTGAAAAGGCAATAAATAATTATTTTAATATAAATATATTCTTCTTGGCTCTACTATTTATTTTAAGTGCACTGCTTGTATTTAAGATGCGGCCAGAGTTTTCATATCTCTTTCCTTTAGCACCAGCGGCAATCGCTTCGTTATATATAAATTGGGATTTGTGGGCAATCATTTCGATGTTGGCTGCTATTTATTGGTTTGACCGAAAGAAATTAGATTTGAGTGCAATTGCGTTGGGTTTATCTATAGCAACTAAATTTATGCCGGTATTTCTATTGATACCGATTGCTTTAATTTTCTTGCGACGTAGCCAACTTCGCGCTGCCCTCCAGTATTTTTCGGTTATGGCCCTTACCTTTGCAGCAATAAATTTGCCAGTCTATTTAACTACACCAGAGGGTTGGTTGCGTTTCTACCAATTAAATCTCGCACGCGATTCTGACTGGGGCTCAATTTGGTATGCCATGTCATCACTCGGTGTAAATATGCCCAATATAGATTATTTAGTGATATTACTTTTGTTGGCGGGATTTTCCGCAATCGCACTTTATGTTTTAGAGCTTCGCTATGTGCCATCGCTAGCTGCGCTTAGTTTTATCGTGATGGCAACAGTTATGTGTGTCAGTAAAGTTTATTCACCACAATATATTTTATGGTTAACTCCACTTGCGGTGATTGCTTTAATTGATAAACGTGATTTGCATGTCTTTTGGATTTGGCAAGGTGCAGAATTGATTTATCACATTGCAATTTGGCAACACCTGGCATCAGTTACTGGCGCCACTTTTGGTCTGCCACTTCTTGGATATGCGCTCATCACCGTCGCTAGAATCGCGGCAACCATTTATCTAATCGTGGCCCTGGTTCGACGGGGCCTGGCTGGGGGCTTCCAAAGCCCGCTTTCCCACAAATCCCTGCGTGAATTTCTCTTTGAAAGCACCAACGCGTACCCTTGACCCTTCAGCGTGAGGCGCCCATCGGGTTGGCCAAACAAAGAAGCACTAACCCTCCTGTCACGGAAATGCCGTGGCCGTCTTAGTCCAGAGGAGGTCGGGTTAACGCATGCGTCACTATGAAATAATGGTCATTCTTGATCCAGAACTTGAAGAACGCACAGTCACACCAA
>CAWUTY010000082.1:0-8601 GCA_963925575.1 Candidatus Nanopelagicaceae bacterium | reverse complement strand
GGATTGCAGTGATATCAGCGCTATCGAAAGGCGGAGCTACTTCAACGACATCAATTCCGACAACGGGAAGTTCTAGACAGATACGACGCACTGCTTCAAGAAGTTCGCGGCTTGTCATGCCGCCAGGTTCTGGCGTTCCGGTGCCGGGCGCCATACCCGGATCTACAACATCAATATCGACTGAGAGAAAGACTCCATCGCAGCCATCGGTAAGGGTTGCAAATGATTCATCGAGCACCGTATTTAATCCGCGGTGATGGATTTCAGTCATCTCATAAGAGCGCATCCCTTGATCGCGCATCCAATCAAGAGTTTTACTATCAGGCCAATAACCGCGCAATCCAAGTTGCAAGAAACGATCCCCGCGAACTGAACCGCTTTCAATTAAACGACGCATTGGCGTGCCATGACCGATCAATGCGCCAAATTGATCTTCACCTGTATCGGCATGTGCATCAAAGTGGATCATGGAAATTTTGCCGAGCCCGCGGTGCTTTGCGATACCCGCCACATCAGCTGAAGCGATCGAGTGATCACCACCGAGAATGACTGGGATTTTGCCAGCACGTGAAATCTTCTCGGTTGCATCTTCTAAAACTTTAAGGGATGAGACCAGATCACCTGGCGGCATCTTTAAATCGCCAGCATCATAAACTTTTAGCGCTTTTAAAGCGTCAATTCGTAACGCCAAATGTGGGCGCTCTGCATCATGCGGCAAGTAATCTCCACCACGTATAGCTTGCGGGCCAAACTTGGCACCTGAGCGATGTGATGTTCCTGAATCAATTGGCGCGCCAACGATAATTACATCGGCATCAGCAAATGATTTTGGGTCATCAAGATCACATTGCGGGATTCCAAGAAAAGTAAAACTTGGCCCATACATGTTGCCGTGGTTGACCATTGCTTAAGGATAGGCGCAAAGCTTTAAGAATCGAAACCAAGCCCGAGCGAATCGAGGAGTTTGAGCCAAAGATTACGCTTGCCATTGTTCTCATCGGCTTTATTTATCGACCATTGCGTAAGGCGAATGAAAATGAATCTAAATGGCTCTGGCGGAAACGGCATTGGTTTCGTACGCACCATGCGCAACTGGGTGCGCTCGTTGTCGACGCCATCGAGCAGATCCAACATCACCTGCGCGCCAAAGCGAGTGGAACCGACTCCTAAACCCGTGTATCCCAATACATATGCGACGCGGCCTTTATAGGCGGTGCCCCAGAAAGGTGAGAAGCGCGAACAGGTATCGATTGCTCCGCCCCAGCCGTGTGTGAACTTAATTCCTTTTAATTGCGGGAATGTTTCTAAGAATGCTTCTGCAAGATGGGCATAAGTTTGGGCATCGGTTTCATATTCCAGGCGCACTTTTCCGCGGAAGTTATAGATTGCGTCATAACCGCCCCAGAGAATCTCATTATCTTTCGTGAGTCGATAGTAATGGAATTGATTGCCGGCATCAGATAAGCCTTCTCGCTCGCTCCAGCCGATTGATTTAAGTTGTTCGGCGGTAAGTGGCTCGGTTACTAATTGGAAATCATAGACAGGTACAACATATTTGTGTGCGCGCTTAAGAAGTGATTTAAAAACATTTGTTGCGAGGGCAACCTTTGTGGCATAAACGCTGCCATATTGCGTGTAAACAATCATGCCACTATTCGTGCGTTCCAGATGATCCACATGTGAATTCTCAAATATCTTTACACCAAGGCTGATACATGCTCGTTCTAATCCCCAAACTAGCCGAGCAGGATCAACGAGCGCGGTGCCATCTGGATCCCAGAGCGCGCCTTTATAGATCGGAGATTTAATTCGGGCTTGTATCTGCTCTTGGCTAAGCAGTTCTACATTATCGCCAAAGGAATTTCGTAGTTCGGCTTCTTCTTTAATGCCTTTCATCTGCCAATCTTGCACAGCCACGCGCAATTCACCGTTCCACTCAAAATCACATTCGATTTTGTACTTGGAAATTGTTGCTTCAATAGCATCTAAATTCTCGCGCCCAAGGCGTTCGATTATCGCCATCTCATCTTTAAATCTGCTGTACCCATTCATAAATCCATGGGTTAGTGAGTAGCTACAAAAACCACCATTGCGACCTGATGCGCCCGCCCCTGTTTCGCGCTGTTCAACCACAACGACTTCGCGATCAGGGTTTGCTTCCTTCGCTAATAACGCTGTCCATAATCCGGTGTAACCAGCGCCAACAATGCAAAGATCTGCCGTCACATCGCCAACAAGTGATGGGTGCGGCATTGGTTCTAGTGGGTCTTCATCCAACCAATAAAGCTGGGGTTGCATATGCGATAAATGTTTAAGAATCGATGGGTCGATGGTCGCCATCACGTTTTTCCGGAAATACCGGAAATCACCTCTGCAATTACTACTAGTAGTTAAAGGTTATATTAGCGCGCTTTGCGGCGATTAATGAACTGCCCCGCTATAACAATTGCCAGGGCGAGGAAAAACATGCCAGAACCAATTACATTTGCTTGAGCAGGAATTCCACGGGCCGCTGCGGTATAAACAAACTTTGGAAAAGTAATAACTGTTCCAGAGTTAAAATTTGTAATAATAAAGTCATCGAAGGAAAGGCTAAATGCCAAGAGCGCAGCCCCTGCAATTCCGGGGGCTACAAGTGGCAAAGTCACGCGGCGGAAAGTTTGAAATTCATTTGCATATAGATCCATTGCCGCTTGTTCTAGCCGCGGATCAAGGCTAGCTATTCGTGCTTTCACAGTAACGACAACGAATGAAATACAGAACATCACGTGTGCAATAACTGTTGGCCAGAAACCGGGATTAATTTTAAAGACCAAGAAAAGTGAAAGCAATGATGCACCAAGAACAATTTCCGGAGTTGCCATTGGCAAGAAGATCAATAAGTTTGAAGTCGAACGTCCTTTAAATTTATGGCGGCCGATAGCAAAGGCGATCATTGTCCCTAAAATGGTGGAGAAGATCGTGGCCAGAAGACCAATTTTTATAGAGTTTGCCAGAGCGTTACAGACTTCAGGTGCACCACATGGGTTCTTCCAGTTATCGAGGGTAAAACCCTTCCAGATTAAGTTGCTCTTGCCAGAATCATTAAATGAAAAGGCGAACGTGTATGCCACCGGAATGAATAGGTAGGTAAATGCCAAAACCATATAAACACGAATTAAGTTACGGCCAAACCAACGCTGGAATTGTGCGGCTAGCGGAATAGTTGGGATCGTGGCATCGGCAATCTTCTTGCTCATACCAATTCCTCCGTTCCGGCTTTGCGGATATAAACGGTTACCAGAATCAAAATCGCGGCCATCAGCGTGAATGAGAGAGCTGCGGCAGTTGGGTAATCCACGATTTTAAAGTATCGCGATTCAATAACGTTACCGATCATCTTGGTATTTGGGCTGCCTAAGATTGCCGCGTTTACATAATCACCCGCTGCTGGAATGAAAGTCAACAGAGTGCCTGCGACAACGCCAGGCATGGAAAGTGGAAGAGTAACTTTGCGAAATGTTGTAAATCCATTGGCATACAGATCCCCTGATGCTTCTAGGGTTCGTGGATCAATGCGATCAATTGAGGCAAATAGGGGCAGCGTCATGAACGGTAAGAAGTTATAGGTCATACCCATTACGACCGCGAAAGCAGTTGAGGTCAAGGTTGTACTCTCGCTAATTATTCCGACGCTACGCAAAGTCGGAACAACAAATCCTTCTTCGCCAAGAATCTGTTTCCATGCCACGGTGCGAAGCAAGAAAGATGTAAAGAAAGGAGCCACAACCAAGACCAGGAAGAAGTTCTTATATTTGCCGGACTTAAAGGCGATCGCATATGCCAGTGGATATGAAATTGCCAGCGCCAACAGAGTTGCGATCAACGCATAAACGAATGAGCGGCCGAACTGTTCCTTATTTTCAACAAAGGCATCGATATAGTTTTGAAAGCGGAAGGTCTGTTCGTATTGACCAGTATCTCCCCCACCGACTGGAGTCTGGGTTGAGGTTTGCGCCAGATTTAGGATCGGCAAGATAAAGAATACAAATAGAAAACCAAAACCTGGCAATAAGAGAAGGTAGGGGGTACGAATCTTTCCCATCAAAGTTTTAACTTACTCTTCGTCTAGATCTTCAGGATTTACTTCAGAGCCAGCGGTTACATCTTCATCTCCGCGAAGTGCAAATGTGAAGACTGGCGCCCATGAAATATTTACTGCATCACCCTTATTAAATGGCGCAACGCCATCATCATTTTGCTCAAAGACTATTAGTTCTTGACCCCATGGCATTTCAACTTGGTACTGCGTTGAAACACCGATGTAGGAAACATCTTCGATTCGCCCACCGGTAAGAACATTCCCATTTACTGGGGTATTTAACAATGAGATACGGAACTTTTCTGGGCGGATACCGACGTAGATCGAATTATCAACGGCATGTGAGCGGTTCTTTGGAAGCGAGATTTTCTGCCCGAAAACATCTGCGATGAGTGAGTCGCCATCATTGCCAGAAATAGTTCCCTTTATTAGATTTGATTGGCCAAGGAAGTTGGCCACAAATGCTGTTTCAGGATCGTCATATAAATCAGCCGGCGATCCCATTTGTTCAATCTTTCCTTCATTCATAACCGCGATGGTGTCGGCCATTGTCATGGCTTCTTCTTGGTCGTGAGTTACGTGAACGAAAGTCAGACCGACTTCCTTTTGAATCCATTTAAGTTCAATCTGCATTTGGCGACGCAGCTTTAGATCTAAAGCACCGAGTGGTTCATCGAGAAGCAATAACGCCGGGCGGTTAACAATAGCGCGGGCAAGTGCGATGCGCTGTTGCTGGCCACCAGATAACTGAGTTGGTTTACGCCCAGATAGATGAGGAAGTTCGACCAAGTTAAGAACTTTATTTACTTCGGCATCAACATCTTTAATCCCACGACGGCGAAGGCCGAATGCAATATTTTCAAAGATAGTTAAGTGCGGAAACAAGGCATAGTTCTGAAAAACAGTATTGATTGGGCGCTGATATGGCTTAGTTGTTGTGATATCTGTTTGGCCCAGGTGAATACTTCCAACAGTTGGTTCTTCTAGCCCTGCGATCATTCGCAAGGTTGTGGTCTTACCGCAACCTGATGGTCCGAGCAGGGCAAAGAATGAACCTTTGGGAATAGTTAACGAGAGATCATCTACCGCTTTGAAATCACCATACTCTTTAGTGATTCTTGTAAGTATTAAATCCCCACGTGCAGAACTAGCGTCAAACGACACTTAGTTGCCGGCGGCCTTCTGGAAAGCCTCAGTCCATGCAGTTTCTTCGGTAGGTGTAAGGGAACGGAAGACGCTTAAGTTCTTCATCGTTGCCTCACTTGGGAAGATGTATTCGCTCTTTGCTAGATCAGGATCAATCTTCTCCATCTCGGCCTGTGCGCCCTTAACTGGAGTTACGTAGTTAACGTATGCCGCAACTTCTGCGGCAATGGCTGGGTCGTAGTACCAGTTGATTAGCTTCTCAGCACTTGCCTTAGCTTCTGGTGTAGCAGTTGATGGAATCATCATATTGTCACCAGAAATTGTTCCGCCTGATTCTGGAATTGCGAAGTCAAACTTGCCTTCATTTTCAGAAGCCAAGATAAACATATCGCCAGACCAACCAATGACTGCAGTTGCGTCCCCTGAAGTGAGGTCTTCGGCGTATTCATTACCCTTAACGCCGCGAATCCATCCATCAGAGATCATCTTGGCCATAAAATCAACAGCGTTCATGTACTGATCTTCAGTAACTGTTGCCGGATCAGCACCTTGCGCAAGCAAAATAATTCCGATTGTGTCGCGAAGTTCTGAGAGCACAACGATCTTGCCCTTGTTAGCAGGTGAGAAGAGATCATCAAGTGTGCGAATTCCCTTAGGGTTCTTTTCAGTATTCCAACCGAAACCTCCCATGATGCCTTGCCAAGTAAGAGTTGATTCGCGGCTTGGATCATATGAAGGAGACGCGAGAGTGTCGAGAATATTTGACTTATTTGGAATATTTGCAGCATCAAACTTTTGCGCATAACCCAAACGAATCCAACGCGCTGCCATCCAGTCAGTTGGGCAGACTAAGTCATAACCAATATCTTCATTTAGCTTTAGCTGTGCTTGAACCTTGCCGAAAAATTCATCGTTATCGTTGTAATCCTCAAAATACTTAACTTCAATACTCGTTGATTCGGTGAACTTATCCAGTGTTGGATAATTCTTACCTTCTTCATCGAAATCTAAATACAGTGGCCAGTTGCCCCAACGGACTAATTCACTGGAAGCGGCGGAGTCGGAACTTGATCCGCATGCTGCGAGCGCACCAGCAGCGCCAACGCCACCGATGCCTGCAAGAACTGCGCGGCGTGAAACACGCGCGTTGATAATTGAACGAGCTTCTGGTGAGAGTGATGCTTTCTTGGCCATACGAATGGACTCCTTTTGTGCCGGAATAAGGGACGGTTGTGCAGGGCTAATTATGTAACTGATTTGCCCTGTAAGCCAAACAATTCCGCTGTGATTTAGCGAAATTTTTGCAAATTTTTAGCCGTTTATGTTGCTCATGACGTGCTTGATGCGGGTGTAGTCCTCAAAGCCGTAGCTAGATAGGTCTTTGCCATATCCAGAGCGCTTGAAGCCACCATGTGGCATCTCGGCAACGATTGGGATGTGGGTATTGATCCAGACGCACCCAAAGTCAAAGGCCTTAGCCATGCGCATTGCAGTGCCGTGGTCCTTGGTCCAGACAGATGATGCCAAGCCGTATTCGACTCCGTTGGAAAGCGCGATCGCTTCTGCCTCATCTTTGAATTTCTGGATAGTAATGACCGGTCCGAAGATTTCAGATTGGATATGTTCATCTTGCTGGCGCAGATCTGCAATCACAGTAGGTGCGATGAAGAAGCCCGGACGATCTAGCGCTGATCCGCCAGCGACCACACGAGCATGTGATGGCACGCGATTTAGAAAGCCTTTAACTCGCTCGAATTGCGCAGCGTTATTTACTGGACCTACGATGACATCTTCATTTGGCATACCAACTGCGATCTCATTGGTGGCTTGGTGGGCTAGAAGTTTTACCATCTCTTCGTAAACGCCTTCTTGTACCAAGACGCGAGTGGCTGCGGTGCAATCTTGACCAGAGTTAAAGAATCCTGCGATTGCTATTCCTGCTGCAGCCGCTTCAAGGTCAGCGTCATTGAATACAACAACCGGTGCCTTGCCACCTAGTTCCAGGTGAACTCGCTTTAATTGCTTCGCGGCGCTGCTTGCAACTTCCATACCTGCACGAACTGATCCGGTGATTGAGACCATTGCAGGTGTTGCGTGTTCTACAACTGCCTTACCCGTTTCGCGTTCTCCGCAAATTACATTTATAACGCCATCTGGCAAAAATTCTCCCATGATCTCTGCCATGAAAACTGTTGATGCTGGCGTTGTATCACTTGGCTTTAGTACAACAGCGTTTCCGGCGGCAATTGCCGGCGCCCATTTCCAAACCGCCATCATCATTGGATAGTTCCAAGGAGTCACTTGTCCGCAAACACCGATTGGTTCGCGGCGAATAAATGAAGTCATGCCCTTCATATATTCGCCAGCTGACTTACCTTCTAAATTGCGGGCAGCTCCTGCAAAGAAGCGGATTTGGTCGATCATTGGTGGGACTTCCTCAGAAGTGGTTAGCCCAATTGGCTTTCCGCAGTTCTCTGATTCAATAGCGATAATTTCATCCGCGCGAGATTCAATGGCGTCGGCGATTTTAAGTAGCGCACGTTGACGCTCCGAAGGAGTTGAATCGCGCCATTCGGTGAACGCACTTGCGGCCGCTGTCATCGCTTTGTCTACATCGGCGGCGTTGGATTTGGGCGCAGTTGCAAATGCTTTACCTGTTGCCGGATTTATTAGCGTTGTAACTTCACCTGAAGAGGAGTCGACTAGTTTTCCATTTACAAAGTTCTGTAGCTTCTTCATTTTAATTAAGCCCCTTCAGCGCCCTTACCAACTGATCACCATGATCCTTTGGATGATTTGTATAACCCTCTAGCCATTTTGCAATTGTGTAGTGCCCTGCTTCTGTGTGAACACCTGATTTTTCTAAATCTGATTCCTCTAGCCGCTTCACAATATCTAACGACCCAGCGCGTACAGCTGCAAAAACCGCAATTGAATTCTCAACTGGTGCGCTTTCATAACCAAGTTGTGGCGACATCGCCCACAGATTCTCGTCATAACCTTGAATAATTGATCCTTCGGGTTCAGCAACCAATCGGCGCAAGCGGGCATATGACTGCGCTTCAGAATCTGCCAAATGATGGATGATTTGCCGAGCAGACCAGCCTTCTGGGTTTTTAATATCAATCTGATCTTTCATCACACCACGTGCCAAATTTAAAAAGTATTGCGTGGCTGACTCATATGCGGCCGCCGATTCTTGGGTGCTCATACGGTTGAGTCTATTTACTCTTTTCCGCTGCTGCCAACTGCCCGCAGGCGCCATCAATTTCGCGGCCTCGGGTGTCGCGCACGGTCACAGGAACGCCATAGTTTTCGAGGATCCGCACAAACTCTTCTTCATCTTCGCGGCGCGATGCGGTCCATTTTGATCC
>CAWUTY010000081.1:0-3891 GCA_963925575.1 Candidatus Nanopelagicaceae bacterium | reverse complement strand
TAAACGATCTACACATTCATGCACTCGTTTTATATCGTTGACAATATGTTCTGCGCGCATGTATTCAAGTTCGGTTAATTTATCGCGAGAGTTTTCCAGCTGAGTTATTGAGCAATCACGTAAAGCTTTTATCCCTAACTTTGCGGCAGCCGATTCGCACGATGCGCGTCTTTCGGCATAGCCACCATCAACCAACGCGTGATGCGCTTGCGTATCAATTATCAATAGTTCCAACCCTGCGCTGGCTAAATCAAGTGGAATCTGTTCTGTACTTAAATCGCGACAATCAAGTAAAAGTGCATTGCCCGCTTGCGCCATTAGCGATACCGATTGATCCATGATTCCACATGGCATTCCGACAAAATCATTTTCAGCGCGTTGCGCGAGCTTTGCCAATTGCGCAAGTGAAAATCTTGTTTCAAATAATTGATCGAGTCCAAAGGCAACCGAACATTCCAGCGCGGCAGAAGATGACAGTCCAGCACCGAGTGCGACATGGCCATCTACAAGAATCTCCAAACCATTGGGAATGCGATCACCGAAAGCCCAGATGACGCCGCAGATATATCGTTCCCAATTACCTTCGCCACTTGGCTGCAGATCATCAAGGGAAGTTTCAAAGATTTCGTTAGGTCGCTGCAGAGATGAGATGCGGATTTTCCGATCAGGGCGTCGCTTGATCGCAGCGTAGGTACGGTCACTAATTGCAAATGGCATTACAAAACCATCACAATAATCAACGTGCTCACCAATGAGATTTACCCGCCCAGGTGCTTCACAAATTATTTCAGGGCTACCTGAAAATATGGCGGTAAATGTATTTGCCAGCGACATTAGTTAGAGAACTACATCCCGCAATTGACCCGCAGACTGTTCTGGCTTTAGATCCATAATAAAAGCGCCCATCGCAGATTCGCTGCCGGCCAAGTATTTCAATTTTCCAGGTGCGCGACGAACGCTGGTGATCTGCCAATGCAAACGCAGTAAATCACGACCTTCACGCACAGGTGCTTGGTGCCAAGTCGCGATGTAGGCCATGGCAATTCCGAATACACCATCAAGTCTGCGCATAACTTCTAGCGCGATTTCCGGAAAAGCATCGGATTGTTCGGGGGAGAGTCCTGCTAAATCTGCAACCGGTTCAAGTGGCGCGACGTGAATTTCAAATGGATAGCGAGCAGCGTATGGAACAAAAGCCACCCAATGTTCATTCTTAGCAACGATGCGATCTTGATCTTTTAATTCACGGGCAACAACATCATCGAATAAGACGCGACCTGTGTTTTCTTTATGTAATTTGGCAACTGCTAACATTTTCTGAACGCGCGGCGGCAGATATGAATACGCGTATATCTGGCCATGCGGGTGAAATAGCGTCACCCCTACTTCTTCGCCACGATTTTCAAATGGCGCGATGTGATGGATATATGTCTCAAGAGATAGTTCGCGAACGCGATCAGACCATGCTTCCAGCAGCACGCGAACCCGCTGCGGAGTTAACTCACCAAATGATCCACCGTGATTATCTGTAAAACAAATCACTTCACATTTACCCGCCGCTGTTCCCGCATCAGTTTCAGTGCCGACCATATCTGGCGCAGCCCAATCACCTGCTGGTTTGCGCAGCGACGGTGATCGGTTATCAAAGACAGCGACTTCGTAATTAGAATCAGGAATTTCTGTTAATAGTTCACCGTTTGTTGGGCAGAGGGGACAGAGTTCTTTCGGTGGCAAGAAGACGCGACCTTGACGGTGCGCGGCCATAACAACCCATTCATTAACCAAAGGATCAAGGCGCAATTCACCGATTCCGGGTTGGTCTTCTTTGGGGCGTTGATCTGTGGCGCTGCGAACCTGACCTTGCGAATCGTAATAACGGATTGTGCGGCCATCTGCCATCAATAAGTCGCTACGAGTTACATCGGCGTTTAACTTCCTGCTCTGGCTCATAATGGGCAACTCTAAGGGTAATTACTCGAAATTACTTAATTCTTTATTTGATTTCGGCAGCCATCTGTCGTTGGCTTCTTACTTGCCGTGGCAGAAGGTTTCGGAGAAGGTGTCGCTGATCCCTGCATTGCCTCACCGATCGCAAATTCAATTGGAGTCTTGCTATCTGCGTGAGTTCCTGTTGCATCAATAAATCCGATATGGCCGGCCCATAAACCTGCAGGAATTCCTTTAATACTTAGCTTCCATGATCCGCTAGTTGATCGAACAACAGTTTGTACAAGTTTTGGATTTATCGGAGTTAAAGAGTTTACATAAAAACGAACTGTGCCTGTTACAACAGGTCGACCATCTGGGCGAATCACATCTACTTCTAGGGTAACTGGTTTATCCGCACTTGAGAATTTTATATTTTTATATGTCAGAGAGCTTGGTTCCTGCTTGGGCATTTGATCTGTTACTTCTGGTACCCAAACTCCCTTAATCAAATCAAGAAAGGAAGAGGGGGTTCCACGAAAAACGTTTAGGTCTAAGCGAGAGCCCGGAACACCATACTTCGGCGCTATCCCACATGATGAGTACTGCCAAATAATCCACTGCGATGAACAATTGGCAGTCGTCCAAGAATGGACGTAACAACCGCCCTCCTTTAAACCTGGCTGAGCGATTGGGTCTGCGGGATCAATTGCATATTGGGCCAGCCAAAGTGGATATTTACGTAGTTCGTCATCGCGAACCATGGCACCTTCCAGAAAACTTGGATAAGAATAAATGATTGGAGTTCGCCCGGTCTTTTCTTTAACGAGATTGAGAAAAGTTTTTGCCCATAGAGTTATCTGAGCCTTTGGCAGATAACGTGTGCAAGTACTGCCAGATGCTGCGACGCAGTTATTTTCAAGGTCTAGCGCGTAAGGTAGATCGCGTTCATTAAATCCACCTAGAGCGCCAATTCTCCAGACCACTTTCTGGGCCTGTGTTTGCGCATCAATAATTACTTGTTCATCAGTTTTAACATTTGGTAATACTGCATAGTGATAGAAACCCGTATACAAACCAGCAGCTTGGGCAGCCGAGCGATCCATGATCACATATTTCAAAGCCAAGGCATCAGCATCATCTCGGGTATCGGATGCCTTAATCATTACAAATCGCATTCCAGCGGCATGCATCTTCGTGAATTCAATGGGAGCGTCATTTGGATGTTGCCATCTGCTGATGTCCGCGCCATGTATCCGACCACCAGGTCCAAGTTGATCAACCACTGCAACCGAAGAGGCGTTTGAAATTTCGGCAGTAGCCCGAACGGTAATTTCGCGAATATTTGAGTAAATGAATTTACTTCCAACTTTTGCTTTGGCGCGATATTTAACTTTGGCATCGAGCGCGGTTGCAACAGCGATCACTTGCCAGGTTCCGACTTTGGCCGTTTTGGTTGTGAAACGAGTATCTTGCCATTTTCCATTTAGTTGAATCTGGACCGAAACTTTGATTCCAGATTTAGCGGGCTTTAGGGAGCCGTACAAAGTCAGGATTGGTTCAGCGCCACCCGGGGTTTGCTTAAGGGTCATTGTTAACTTGGAGACAGCAGCGCTGGTGGAAACAGTTTGCAAAGACAAGATGGCAAGGCTTATCGCCAAAATTGCAGCAACTCTTTTCATGCTAACTCTTCTATCTCTACATTAATGCTAAGAATATGAGTGATTGAGCTTTTGAGTGAATTCTCCAACTTTTCTCTGGCTGGTGAATACTCATGTCCGCCGGCAAATTTGCGCGCATCGGAGAAATCCAAGATGAGGGTGCGGCCATCGAACTCAGCCAAGCGAGCATCGAAGTAGGCAATCCAGGCAACGCGATCATGGCTTTCTAGATGATCTAAAACATCGTTCCAGCGACCACGAATTTCAGGCAAAGACAGTGGCGCACTCATGGTTCACACTTTAC
>CAWUTY010000080.1:0-2781 GCA_963925575.1 Candidatus Nanopelagicaceae bacterium | reverse complement strand
CAACTGCCCACGCAGGGATGTCACGGTTACCAAATTCACGCTTGATCGGCTTGCTCACGATTCCTCCATCTTCGACTTCGAGCGATAGCCTACGCGTGCAATGGAGCAGACGTCACAACGAGAGATTCGTGCGATCGATCCTACGTGGACCCTCGCCGAGATAATCACGCGCCTTGCCAAAGCGCTGGCCGGCGATGGCCCAGCCATAGCCCTTTCCTCAATTGCATCTAGCCACGTCCCTTCTAAAATCACATTAGTTGTTTCAACTAGCGGCTCAACTTCAAGTGCTAAGGAAGTCGGGCTCTCAACAGATGCGATTCTGACAAATGCCAAAGCAACAAATAAATACTTAGGTGCAGCGCCAGGACAAATCTGGTCACTCTTGCTTCCGCTAACTCATATCGCAGGTATAAATGTTTTGGTGCGCAGCCTTGAACTCGGGACAACTCCCTTGGACTTGCGCCAACATAAAGGTAAATATCCCTACGCTGATTTCACAGCCGTAGTTCCTACTCAACTATTTCGCGCCTTAAATAGTGATAACGAATTGTTGGAACATCTCAAATCTGCAAAATCTGTATTGGTTGGTGGAGCGGCACTTGATCCACAACTGCGCAAAGAAGCAAGTGCTTCAGGCATTAAAGTGATTGAAAGTTATGGCATGACCGAAACTTGTGGCGGATGTGTCTATGACGGCCTTGCCTTAGGCGATACTGTTTTTAAAATAAATGAAGATGGTCTAATTAAGATCTCTACCAGTTCGCTGGCTACAACCTATTTAAATGATCCATTGGGTTGGGACTCCAAAGTCACAGATGGTTACTTTCTAACATCTGATCTCGGTGAAATTCATGAGAGTAAGTTAATTGTTTCTGGTCGCGCTGATGATGTCATCGTCACAGGCGGTGAAAATATCTCATTAGTGCAAGTTGAAAAAATTCTTCGTCAAAAGTTTCCAGGAATCCAATGCGCCAGCTTTGTTGTGGCCGATTCGCAGTGGGGACAATCACTTCATTTAGCTATTGCTGGCTCGGTCAAGCCAGAGCAGTTAGCAATTAATGAAGTTCTCTCTTCACAGATTAGCGTTGCAGCCAAGATAAAAGGGTTCTTATTTATTGATCAATTACCTCTTACTGCTCTGGATAAAATTGACCGCCAAAGACTTGTTGAATTAGCGCTCGGAGATACCAAATGACTTCTGTAAGTAAATGGGTGGCCGGTGCGCGCCCGCGCACCTTGGTTGCCGCAATTGCTCCCGTTTTGGTTGCAACCGCATTTGCTGGAAGTCAATGGAGCCCCTTGCGCGCATCGCTCGCGCTCATCGTAAGTTTGGCGTTACAAATCGGAGTTAATTATGCAAATGATTATTCTGATGGAATCCGTGGCACAGATGATTCTCGAATAGGTCCAGTGAGATTAACCGCCAGTGGCCTTGCTAAACCTGGCGCTGTGAAAGCCGCTGCTGCGATCTCTTTCCTCATTGCTGCTTTTGCAGGGTTAGCACTCGCCAGCTGAACGACATGGTGGTTAATTCTTGTCGGAGCCCTGGCCCTTAACGCAGCTTGGGGATATACCGGCGGAAATAGCCCCTATGGTTATAAAGGTTTAGGGGAAGTAGCTGTATTTTTATTTTTTGGAGTTGTAGCAACTGTTGGAAGTTATTTTGCGCAAACCGAAAAAATTAATTTGCAGGTTTTCATTATTTCAATCCCGATGGGTGCTCTAGCGTGTGCCATCTTGGCGATAAATAATCTGCGCGATCGCGCACAAGATGAAATAGTTGGCAAGAAAACCGTAGCAGTGCGTTTGGGTGATAAGGGTGCGCGTGGTCTATACATCGCGCTACTTCTTTTGGCACATCTCTTCGCCCTCTTTACTTTTGAACCTGGCGCGCTGCTAACTCTTCTGGCTGCTCCCCTAACCTGGAACTTGGCGCGTGGCGTAGCAAGCGGGGTGCAAGGTGCGGACTTAATCCCGTATCTGGCCAAGACTGGTAAGTTGCAACTAGCCTTTGCTCTTCTTTTTGCACTCGGCTTAATTATCTAACTTTGGCTAGAATAGGAGCATGATTAAGTTGCTAGGCATAATCTCAATCACCTCACTGGTTTTGACTCTGTACGCGTTCATTGATTGTGCGCGACGAGATGATTCGATGATAAACAAATTGCCTAAGTGGGGTTGGTTACTGCTAATACTTCTTCTTGCACCATTTGGAGCTATTGCTTACGTGGCCATTGGTCGCGTACGTGGTGAAAGAGGTCCGCGTCCACCGAAGCGTCGCATATTGCCACCAGATGATGACCCAGATTTTCTGCGTAAGCTTTAATTTACTTAAAGGCTAAAGGCCGCTGTAGGTGTGCTTTCCAGTTCCCCAGACATTTACATAAACATAGTTGAACAAGAATGTTGAGCCAGCAAATAAGCAGAGCCAAGCAGCACGCTTGCCGTGCCATCCGATAGTTACACGGGCATGTAAGTAAGCGGCATATGCCACCCAAGTAATAAATGCCCAAGTCTCTTTTGGATCCCAGCCCCAATATCTACCCCACGCAGCCTCAGCCCAAATTGCGCCAGCGATAACTGAAAATGTCCAAAGTGGAAATACAAATGCAACTAAGCGATAAGAGAGTTGATCAAGCGTTTCTAAATCTGGCAGACGCTTTGCCCATGGTTTACGGCCGCCACGCTTTTCCATAGATTCAAGATAAAGATATGAAGCAGCAATTACATTTGCGAGCAAGAAAACTCCACCAGAAATTATTGCGGCGATGACGTGAATAA
>CAWUTY010000079.1:0-6107 GCA_963925575.1 Candidatus Nanopelagicaceae bacterium | reverse complement strand
AACCCACTTAAGTATTTGCTTCCAAATCACGGCAAACGTAAACATGGGCAAGATCTGCCTTGGCCCGATCTAGATAAAGGTCTGCAATCTCGTGGATGGATAAATTTAAATCGTTCACGCGCCACAATTAAAATTAAAGATACAACTATCGAAACTCGCGGTACCGACGATGCGCATTTGGAATTTGATGATTACTCACTCGTTGCAGGTAAACCTGGGCCATGTGATATCGCTATCGGTGTTACCCACGCGCCATATTTAAGAATTCTAGAAGGCATGACGAAAGATGGTTTAGATGCTATTTTTGCAGGACATACACATGGCGGACAAGTTCGATTACCTCTGCCTGGTGGTTCACGAGCACTAACCACAAATTGTGATCTTCCAACCTGGCGGGCACGTGGCTTAACTAAATTTGGTAGCGAACCTTACTTGCATGTTTCTGCAGGAATGGGAACAAGCCCCTTTGCAAGAATTCGTGTTGCTAGTCCGCCAGAAGTAAGTTTGGTAACGCTTACTTCAGCGCCGCAATATCAGCGTCAACCATAAGTTCGGCTAACTCTTTCCAGTGAGTCTTGGCCTTCCAGCCTAAAGCTTTTTCCACCTTAGATGGGTCACCGATAAGTGCGTCAACTTCAGTTGGCCGAATGTATTTCTTATCTGTTTCAACATGGTCTTGCCAATTTAAACCAGCGCGCGCAAATGCCGCTTCTGTAAAGTCTTTAACTGTTGCGCCGACCCCGGTGGCTACAACGTAATCAGATGGCTTATCTTCTTGCAGCATTAACCACATTGATTCGACATATTCTTTGGCATATCCCCAGTCGCGAACCGCAGTGAGATTTCCCAGAAACACTTTCTCTTGCTTGCCTGCTTTTATGGCCGCGACCGCACGAGTGATCTTGCGAGTTACGAAAGTTTCACCGCGTCGTGGTGATTCGTGGTTAAACAAGATTCCGTTTGTGGCATGCATTCCATAACCATCGCGGTAATTAACTGTGCACCAATAAGCCATCAACTTGGCCGCGGCATATGGTGATTGTGGGCGGAACATAGAAAGTTCGTTCTGTGGAGGTGGAGTTGAACCATAGAGTTCAGAAGTTGATGCTTGATAGAAACGAGTCTCAATATCGGCTGAGCGGATCGCCTCTAACAATCCAACTGCGCCAACTGCGTCTACTTGACCGGTGTATTGCGGCATCGTAAATGAAACTTGAACATGTGATTGTGCGCCTAAGTTATAGACCTCAGTTGGTTTGATCTCTCGGATTAAGTTGGTAAGACCAACGCCATCGATTAGATCTCCGTAGTGCAAGAAGAGCTTTGGGTTCTTATCGTGTGGGTCTTGATAAATATGGTCGATACGAGATGTATTAAAAGTTGATGAGCGGCGGATCAGCCCGTGTACTTCATAACCTTTAGCGAGCAAGAATTCTGCAAGGTATGAACCATCTTGACCAGTAACACCGGTGATAAAAGCAACTTTTCTACTCATCGTCGGCTTACTCCCTTTGCAGTTGCATCGATGTACCACTCGATGGTCGAAGCGATTCCATCTTTCAGTGAGATCGCAGGCTCCCAACCTAGCGATTTAACCTTTGTAACATCAAGAACCTTGCGCGGTGTTCCATCCGGTTTTGATGAATCCCAGGCAATTTCTCCCTTAAATCCAGCTGCTTCTGCCACGAGTTCAGCCAACCCTTTAATTGTCAGATCTTCTCCGCTGCCGATATTCATATGAATTGGTGAATCATATTTTGCACCTGCAAGAACAACCGCGCTTGCCAGATCGTCTACGTGTAGAAATTCACGCATCGGTGAGCCGGTACCCCATAGCGTTTCTTTGGCGCGACCTTCGGCTTGCGCTTCTACGAAACGGCGAATAAATGCAGGCAGAACATGTGATCCCTGAAGTTCAAAGTTATCGCGCGGGCCATAAAGATTCGTTGGCATCAATGAAATCCACTTGCGGCCGTATTCTTTTCGGAAAGATTTAATTAGCTCGATACCTGCGATCTTGGCGATCGCATATGCCGAATTAGTTTCTTCAAGTGGGCCTGTAAGTAAATATTCTTCTTTGATTGGCTGTGCACAATCGCGAGGATAAATACAACTTGATCCTAGAAAGATAAATTTTTCAACATCGCCAGCATGGGCTGCTTCCATTAAGTTACTTTGAATTCGTAAGTTATCGGCTAAGAACTCAACAGGAAAAGCGTTATTGGCGCCGATGCCGCCTACCTTTGCCGCAGCATCTACAACGATTGCCGGCTTAGCTTTTTTGATAAACGCGATCGTTGCTTCGCGGTCCAATAGATCACAGACGCTGCGATTGATGCCAATTACTTCTTCGCCAGCTTTTTCGTAGGCGCGGACAATGGCCGAACCAGCAAGACCAGTGGCACCTGCGACAACGATGGTCATGCGGTGGAGTCTACAGGCGAGTAGTTATGAAATTAGCGAGTGAATTCAGCAGCAACAAGCTCTGCAATTTGTGCAGTATTTAGCGCTGCACCTTTACGCAAGTTATCGCCACAGACAAATAAATCAATCGCTTTTGGATTATCCAAAGACTGGCGCACGCGACCGACCCAAGTTGGATCGGTTCCTACGACATCGGCCGGAGTCGGAAATTCCTTCTTCTCTGGATTGTCATAAAGGAGAACGCCTTCTGCTTTTTTAAGTGCGGATTGCGCAGCTTTACGAGTAATAACCTTTGAGAATGTGGCATGCACTGTAAGTGAATGAGTTGTTATTACTGGTACGCGAACACAAGTAACTGCAACCTTGAGTTTCGGCATCCCAAGAATTTTCCGTGATTCATTACGAACCTTAAGTTCTTCTGATGAATAACCCGCTTCCTTTAGCGATCCCGCCCAAGGAACAACATTCATGGCCAGCGGTGCTGGGAATGGACCAAGATCTTTAATAACAGTGCGCAGGTCACCAGCAACATCACCTAAACCTTTGCCGGCAACCTGTGAAATTTGGTCGTGAAGTGCATCGATTCCAGATTGTCCAGCCCCTGATGCTGCTTGATAGGAAGATACAACAAGTTCTTTCAGGCCAAACTTCTTATCAAGTGCTCCGATGGCAACAATCATGGAAAGAGTTGTGCAATTTGGGTTAGAGATAATTCCCTTGGGACGATTCTTAATTTCCTTTGGATTTACTTCTGGCACAACCAATGGAACTTTTTTATCCATACGAAATGCCCCAGAGTTATCGACAACAACTGCTCCGCGCTTGGCAGCGATTGGTGCCCATTCTGCAGAGATTTCATCTGGAACATCAAACATTGCAATATCAATTCCATCAAAGCTTTCAGGAGAAAGTGCGACAACTGTTAGCTCTTCACCACGGCATGTTAACGTCTTGCCTGCGCTGCGAGCAGATGCGATTAGGCGAATTTCGCCATAGACATTCTTACGTTTGCTTAAAATATCAAGCATGACTGTGCCGACCGCACCTGTTGCACCGACTACTGCAAGGGAGGGAAGTTTCTTTTTACTCTTAGCTTTCTTTGTCATCGCCCTGATCCTCCGTAAACAACTGCTTCTACTTGATCAGCATCCAACCCAAATGCTGTGTGGGCTGCGCGAACGCCATTTTCTAGGTCGCTTTCGCGGCAAATAATTGAAATTCGAATTTCTGAAGTTGAAATCATTTCAATATTCAAGCCTGCTTCTGCCATTGCAGCGAAGAATGTCGCTGTCACACCAGGATGTGAGCGCATTCCGGCACCAACAAGTGAAAGTTTGCCGATTGAATCATCGTATTGAATCGAGGCAAAACCGACTTCACCTTGGATACGTTTCAATACTGCAGTTGCATTGGCGCCTTCTGCCTTCGGAACTGTAAATGAAATATCTGTAAGTCCAGTGGCGGCTGCAGAAACGTTTTGAACAATCATGTCAATGTTGATATCAGCATCGGCAATCGCTTGGAAGATGCGGGCTGCGATACCAGTTCGGTCCGGAACGCCAACGATAGTTACTTTTGCCTCGGTTTTATCGTGTGCGATTCCCGAGATGATGGCTTGCTCCATGTTTCCTCCTTCGGGATGGTTTTCAACCACCCAGGTTCCTTCGTTTGGTGAAAATGATGAACGTACATGAATTGGTAAGTTGTAACGACGTGCATACTCAACGCATCGCAAGTGCAGAACTTTGGCACCAGCTGCTGCGAGTTCTAACATTTCATCGTAAGTGACGGATTTTAATTTGCGCGCTGTTGGAACAACACGAGGATCGGCGCTAAATACACCGTCAACATCTGTATAAATTTCACAGACATCGGCATCGAGTGCTGCGGCGAGTGCAACTGCCGTTGTATCTGAACCGCCGCGACCAAGAGTTGTGATGTCTTTTGTATCTTGCGAAATTCCTTGAAAACCAGCAACGATTGCAATTGCACCATCGGCGAGCGCTTCTTGAATTCGACCAGGAGTCACATCAATGATGCGAGCGCGACCGTGGGCCGAATCTGTAATAACTCCGGCTTGTGAGCCAGTAAATGAGCGAGCTTCATGTCCTAGATTTGAAATTGCCATTGCAAGTAGCGCCATCGAAATTCGCTCACCCGCAGTTAGCAACATATCTAGTTCGCGCCCGCCTGGAATCGGGGTGACCGCATTCGCCAGATCGATGAGTTCGTCAGTGGTATCGCCCATTGCGCTGACTACGACAACGACCTGGTTGCCATCTTTCTTAGCGGCGACGATTCGGGCAGCAACGCGCTTCATGCCATCGGCATCGGCCACCGAAGATCCGCCGTATTTCTGAACGATTAACCCCATGGGTCAATAGTGAAGCAATTTTTACCTACGAGCCACCTAATTATGGGAAATCTCATTTAATGAGATGGCAGAGCGTTCAGATAGTGAGACGTTTAGCCTTCAACGTTTCGGCGGCCTTCAAATGCGCGCCCCAAAGTGACTTCATCTGCATATTCAAGGTCCCCACCAACCGGCAGGCCGCTGGCCAATCGAGAAACTTTTATGCCCAGTGGCTTAATCAGTCGTGCCAAATAAGTGGCAGTTGCCTCACCTTCGAGGTTGGGGTCGGTCGCCAAAATAACTTCAGTGATATTTGAATCAGATAAACGAAGCATTAGTTCGCGAATACGTAGTTGATCTGGGCCAATGCCATCAATCGGACTAATTGCACCGCCAAGCACGTGATATTTGCCGCGGAATTCGCGAGTGCGCTCGATTGCGATTACATCTTTGCTTTCTTCAACTACGCAGATTTGTGAAGGATCGCGACGTGGATCGCGACAGATTCGACATTCAGTTTCTTCAGAGACGTTGCCACATTTATCACAGAATCTAACCCGTTCTTTAACGGTGCGAATTGCATCAACTAAATTAATTGCCGCATCGCCATCTGATTGCAGAATGTGAAAAGCAATTCGTTGCGCGCTCTTTGGTCCAATGCCAGGCAGGCGACCCAGTGCGTCAATGAGATCTTGGATTGCACCTTCATACATACCGGTGCTCATTAACCCTTATTCTTTTCTTTAATTACGGTGGCACCAAGTTCTGCGGCAAGTAAAGCTGCGCCAGATAATAAATTCTTATCCGAAGGCGCTTCATCTTTTCGCACAGCGCGCGCTTCGGGGGTTGAAGTCATATCAATGGACGCGTCAACTACGACTTCGATCTTGCGATCTATCCCCACGATTTCGATAAATGCTTGGCGCAGAATTTCCTCTGATTCAGAGCGAACAAATGAATCACGAGCGCCAGCGTTTACGATTCCAATTGTTATTAGCTTCTCGTCGATTGCAATTATTTGTGCGGAGGCAGAGAGGAGGGACCACGTTAAGCGACGGCGCTTCTTTACGTTTTCGATCACATCTGGCCAAAGGCGGCGAAGACCGGCAATATCCATTAATTTATTTTTCTCCGAAACAGATTGGCTCGGCGACTTGGGAACAGCCTCTTTAAAGTCGCCTCCACCAACTGATTTCGGAGAAACAACTTCTGCTGCTTCCTTTTCAGCCAAAACAACTGGTTCTGGTTTTGCGGCAGCTTTTGGTGCGGGATCTGCAACCGTTTTGGTTGGTGTTGGTGCCGTGGCTTTTGCTGGGGCGGGGGTTGCCAC
>CAWUTY010000078.1:0-18554 GCA_963925575.1 Candidatus Nanopelagicaceae bacterium | reverse complement strand
ATGTATACCTTTGAAGATCGAGGTGGGCGTTCGCTAACGCTGCGTCCTGAAGGTACAGCCGGTGTTATGCGCGCAGTAATTGAAAGTGGACTCGACCGCGGTCAACTTCCAGTTAAAGTTTGGTATTCGGGAGCATTCTTTCGAGCCGAGCGTCCGCAAGCAGGTCGCTATCGTCAGTTCTATCAAGTTGGTATTGAAGCGATCGGTTTAGATGATCCAGCAATTGATGCCGAAGTAATTGCGATTGCAGATCAAGGATTCAAATCTTTGGGTCTGCGTAATTACCGACTTGAAATTACTTCACTCGGCGATAACGAGTCCCGGGCAGCGCATCGCGTAGATCTTCTTAAATATATCGCAACTCTAGATCTTGATGAGGCGACGAAAGTACGCGCTGCGATAAACCCACTGCGCTTATTCGATGACAAGCGTCCGGAGATGCAGAAAGCAATGGCGAAAGCACCGTTGCTCCTTGACTATCTCTCACAACAGTCAGCCGAGAATTTCAAGCAAGTTAAGAGCTACCTTGATCAGCTCGATATCGCCTACCAAGTAAATCCAAGGATGGTTCGCGGTTTGGATTATTACACCGGAACGACATTTGAATTTATTCATGAAGGATTAGGGGCTCAGTCTGGAATCGGGGGCGGTGGACGCTACGACGGACTCATGGAGATCCTTGGTGGGCAAGCGCTCTCTGGAATTGGATTCGGATTAGGTGTTGATCGAGCGCTTCTTGCTGCGCAAGCCGAAGGTGTTCTGGTTGAAAACCAATTCTCATCAGATTTATTTATTATCCCGCTAGGAGATAAGCAGAAATCTGTTGCGCTCTCATTGGCAAGTCAGTTACGTCTTTCCGGAATTCGCACAGAAATCGCATTTGGTGATCGCGCGCTAAAAGGTGCGATGAAAGCGGCCGATAAGAGTGGATCTCGTTATGTAATTGTGCTCGGCGATTCTGAGGTCGCATCAGGGAAGGTTGAACTCAAACGTATGAGCGATGGCCTAACTTCATCGGTTAAGATTGAGGAATTGCAGAAGGCTCTAACTGGAGCGCTCTGAGGTATTTAACTTTCTAAGGTGGATTTTCTCCGATGTTAAGAACACATGACGCTGGATCTCTTCGAGCAACTCATGCTGGTCAGACTGTTTCACTGGCAGGTTGGGTATCCCGTCGTCGTGATCATGGCGGTGTGGCATTTATCGATCTACGTGATTCAACCGGTTCTGTTCAAGTAGTCATTCGCGATGAAGTGTTAGCAGGTTCTTTACGCGCCGAATGGTGTCTGCAAATTACAGGTGAAGTCGTACTTCGACCTGAAGGTAACGCTAATTCGACTCTGCCAAGTGGTGCTATCGAAGTAATGGGCGATGACATTAAAGTGCTTAGTGAATCTGCTGCCTTACCCTTTCCAGTGGATAGCGGAAACGACTCAGAAATATCAGAGGAAGTTCGCCTGAAGTATCGCTATCTGGATCTGCGGCGTGAAAAACCAGCGGCTAATTTACGACTCCGCTCAAAAGTCACCTCAACTATCCGAGGCGTCATGGAAGATTTAGATTTTCTTGAAATTGAAACCCCTTATCTCACTCGTAGCACCCCTGAGGGTGCACGCGATTTCTTAGTTCCGGTTCGCCTGCAACCCGGTAGCTGGTATGCCTTGCCGCAGTCTCCGCAATTATTTAAACAACTCTTGATGGTCGCGGGTATGGAACGTTATTACCAAATCGCACGCTGCTTCCGCGACGAAGATTTTCGCGCTGATCGGCAACCAGAATTCACACAATTAGATATTGAAATGTCATTTATTGATCAGGCTGATATTTTAGCGGTTGCTGAAAAACTTTTGGTGAAAATTTGGAAAGAAGCGGTTGGTTTTGATATTCCTACACCGATTCCACACATGACATATGCCGATGCGATGCAGAACTATGGATCCGATAAGCCAGATTTGCGATTTGATTTGCAACTTGTGGAACAGACCGCGTTCTTTGCAAAGACAGAGTTTCGAGTCTTTCAGGCTCCATATGTCGGCAGCGTCGTAATGCCAGGGGGTGCAACTTCGCCACGTCGTGAATTAGATGCTTGGCAAGATTGGGCAAAGGCGCGCGGGGCTAAAGGCTTGGCATACATTCTGGTAAATGAAGATGGAACCCTTGGCGGGCCAGTATCAAAGAATATTTCGGAAACAGAACAAAGCGGAATTGTCGCATCTGCCGGTGCGAAAGCTGGTGATGCCATCTTCTTCGCTGCGGGAGAGCGAAGTGCTTCCCTTGCACTTCTCGGCGCGGTACGTCTTGAAATAGGAAAGCGTTGTAATTTAATAAATGAAGGCGCCTGGGAATTTCTCTGGGTTGTAGATGCCCCAATGTTTGAGCCAACTGATAACGGTGGTTGGACAGCGGTACATCATCCCTTTACCGGACCGAAACCAGAGTTTGCGAAGAGTTTTGCTAGCGATCCAGCAAGTGCATTGGCTTATGCCTACGACATTGTTCTAAACGGTACCGAACTTGGTGGAGGATCAATTCGTATCCATGACCGAGAGATGCAGAAAGATGTATTTACGGTTATAGGTTTAAGTGATGAGGAAGCGGCAAGTAAATTCGGTTTCTTACTTGAGGCATTTAATTACGGTCCGCCACCTCATGGCGGAATCGCACTCGGTCTCGATCGCGTCTGCGCGCTTTTAACGGGCAGCGACTCAATTCGCGAAGTAATCGCTTTTCCAAAGACTGCCAGTGGGGGAGATCCACTTACTGGCGCTCCTACTCCGATTACACCTGCACAGCGCAAAGAAAGTGGCGTTGACGGAGCCACAAAGGTAGAAGTCCAGAAGTAAAGGCCTTCTCAGGTAGGCTAGCGATAGATTTAAAACTAAGTGAGGATATAAATGGTTACCGGTCCAGGGGGAGTTGCAACGATTATCGCTGCCTGCTCACTTCTAGTCATCGCCATTGCGCTTTCATATGCAGTAATTCGGATTGGCCGCTTTATTGATGAAGCCAAGGTCTCGCTCAAGGTTTTAACGGATGAGGCTGCGCCTCTAATTCACCAGTCAACTCGCACAGTCGAGCTAGTAAACAGCCCGCTAGAAAGTTTCGCACGGATCACTAAAAATGTTGAGGATGTGACGACGAAAGTTGCAGATGCGACAACTGGTTTTATGGATAAGAGTGGCCCTGCAGTAAAAGTCGCTGGCGCGCTAATTAGTGCAGCAGGCATGAGCAAATCGCGCTCAAAAAAGAAGAAGAAGGCGGAGTGATCCCCACCAGTGGAATCCGCCGAGATCCGTTCGCGCTGGCTGCGCTTTTTCGAAAGTGATAACCGAGAAGGTTTAACTCACACAATCGTTCCGTCAGCGTCGCTAATTGCTGACGATCCCAATCTTTTGCTGGTCAATGCCGGCATGGTTCCTTTTAAACCTTATTTTCTGGGTGAAGTAACTCCACCTTTTAAGCGTGCGACATCTGTGCAAAAGTGTGTCCGCACTCTCGATATTGATGAAGTTGGAAAGACAACACGTCATGCATCTTTCTTCCAAATGTGTGGAAACTTCTCATTCGGTGATTATTTTAAAGAAGGTGCGATAGCACTTGCTTGGGATTTATTAACCAGACCAATCGCCGATGGTGGATATGGTTTTCCCGAAGAGAAATTGTGGGTGACTGTCTATTTAACAGATGACGAGGCCGCTGATATTTGGCATAAGAAAATAGGTATTCCAAAAGAGCGAATTCAACGCCGCGATATGGCAGATAACTTCTGGTCAATGGGTGTTCCTGGTCCATGCGGTCCATGTTCTGAAATTTATTTTGATCGCGGTCCTGCCTATGGTCGCGATGGTGGACCAATTGCAGATGAAAATAGATATCTAGAAATTTGGAATCTAGTCTTCATGCAAAATGAACGTGGCGCTGGTGGCGGTAAGAATGACTTCCCAATTCTTGGAGAATTGCCCGCTAAGAGTATTGATACTGGACTAGGCCTAGAACGCACCGCCGCGCTTTTGCAAGGTGTAGAAAATATTTACGAAATCGATACGACGATGCAGATTTTATCGAAAGCAATGGCGCTCTCTGGGGTTAAGTACGGTAAAAACGAAAAGACTGATATCTCCTTGCGTGTTATCGCAGATCATGCACGAACTTCTGCGATGTTAATTGGAGACGGTGTGACTCCAGGTAATGAAGGCCGGGGATACGTTCTTCGTCGGATGATGCGAAGAACTATCCGAAATATGCGTCTTCTCGGCACAAATGATGCTGTGATGTCTGAACTAACCTCCGCCGCAATTGGCGCGATGGGTTCTCAGTATCCAGAACTGGTTTCAGATCAGAAGCGAATCCTGGAAGTCTCGATTTCAGAAGAAGAATCTTTTTTGCAGACGCTTAAGAGTGGAACTCAGATCTTCGATATTGCATCCTCTGAACTAAAAAGTAAGAAAGTTAATGTCTTGCCGGGTGAAGAGGTTTTCAAATTGCACGATACATATGGGTTCCCATTTGATCTAACGCTGGAAATGGCACGCGAACAAGGTTTAGAAGTCGATGAGGCTGGATTCACCCGGCTAATGAAGGAGCAACGCGATCGAGCTAAAGCAGATGCTAAGGCGAAGAAGAGCGGGCACACCGACTTAAGTGAGTATAAGAAAATTGTTGATTCCCATGGCACAACTGAATTTGTTGGTTATGCCCATCTATCGGCCGAGTCAAAGATCGGTGGAATTCTCCGTGATGGGATAAGCGTAAAAAGTGCGCAGGCGGGCGATGAAGTTGAAATCGTTTTAGAACGAACTCCTTTCTATGCAGAAGGTGGCGGTCAGTTAGCCGATGGCGGGCTAATCACTTTGGGAAATGGAGCAGTCATTGAAATTGATGATGTGCAAAGTCCCGTGACAGGGCTGTCAGTGCATCGCGGGAGAGTTCTCTCTGGCGCACTAACACTCGGTGACGCGGCTTTAGCAGAGATTGATCAAGAACGTCGAAGCGCAATCTCGCGTGCACACACTGCAACGCATATGGTCCATAAAGCATTCCGCGAAATTCTCGGTGAGACTGCAACGCAGGCTGGTTCTGAGAATTCACCAGGACGTTTCCGTTTTGATTTCCCCGCAACTGGAGCGCTTTCAGAAGGCGTTCTCGATGAGGTTGAATCGCGCGTTAATACTCTGCTGCTAGATAATCTAGAAGTTAGCGCTGAAGTGATGTCTCAGGATGAAGCTAAAAAATTGGGCGCGATGGCCTTATTCGGTGAGAAATATGGCGATCGGGTACGCGTTGTAAGCGTTGGAGATTGGGCCCGCGAACTTTGCGGCGGAACGCATGTTGCTCGCTCTGGTCAATTGGGTGTAATTAAATTATTAACTGAGTCATCAATTGGAGCCGGTGTGCGCCGCGTTGAAGCAATAGTCGGCGTTGATGCTTACCGATTCCTGGCACGAGAGCATATGTTGCTCAATTCGTTAACGGGGCTAATCAAAGGTGCACGAACAGAGGAACTGCCAGAACGAATTTCGGATCTTTTAACAAAGATGAAAGATATCGAGAAAGAGTTAGCGGCGCTGCGATCGGCAGCGGCGATGTCAGATCTTTCCTCCGTGGCTTCACAAGCTAAGAATTTAGCTGGCACTAGCGTAATTCTGACCAAAGTTGCTGAAGGAATCGTCGTCGATGATTTACGTAAAATCGCACTTGATTTGCGTAATCGAAATATAGATTCTGTTGTTGGTTTAATCAGTATCTGTGATGGTAAACCAGTTCTTGTCATCGCTGTAAGTGATGCGGCGCGGGCTAAGGGTTACAAAGCTGGAGCGCTAGTCAGGATTGGATCTACAGTTCTCGGTGGTGGCGGTGGCGGTAAAGATGATTTCGCGCAAGGTGGCGGTACTGCAGTCTCTGAAATCGATGCGGCGCTAATTGCGATAGAACGCTCACTCGCAGGCAAGTAATGTCACGTATCGGCCGACGAATTGCCTTCGACTATGGCGATGTTCGTATCGGTGTGGCGGTCTGTGATCCGGATGGAATTCTGGCTACTCCACTAACAACTCTGCAGAGCAAGGATCCGCAACTAAAGAAGCAGATCGCAGAGTTGATTGACGAGTACGAGCCGACAAAGTTTTATGTTGGCCAGCCTAAACTATTGAGTGGTGAAGACGGGACTGCAGTGGCAAAGGTGTTGGTCTTCACTGAGTTGCTTATTTTAAATTTTGATATCCCAGTAGTTCTGGTCGATGAACGTCTTTCAACGGTAACGGCGGCCAAGCAGCTGCGCGAATCTGGCGTAAACGCAAAGGATTCGCGTTCGGTAATTGATGCTGCTGCAGCAGTTGCAATTCTTGAACAAGGCTTGGCCAATGAGCGAAGGTAGATCAGCGCCACTAAGAGTAATCGCAGCACTTGCGGTAGTTTTTCTTTTCACAGGGGGAGCGCATCAACTTCGATCTGGAGTAAGGTCCGCGCCAGACTTCCCTTGCAGCGTCGATTCTCCAGCAGAAGTCTCGATTGAAATTGCGAAAGGTGCAACTGGTTCAGATATTGCTTCCCAACTTTATGAAGCAGGTGCCATTAAATCGAGTTCAGCTTTTTTTAGATTAGCAGTTGCTGATAAGCGATCGGCGATGATCGCACCAGGTGCACATATTGTTAGTAAAGAGATTTGCGCAGCAGATGCCCTTAGCCAACTGCTAGATCCCAAACGAATCGCAGGCTTGATTAACATAGTCGAAGGCGCATGGAGCACTGAGATTTTCAAATCTATGGTTTCTGCCGGTTTCAAGGAAACTGACATCAAATCAGCGATCTCACAGATCCAACTACCCACAGGTTTCAAATCCTTGGAGGGCTTGCTTTTCCCAGCGCAGTATTCGTTCGCTAAAGGAACCAGCGCCGAAGACGCCTTGCAATCAATGATAGATCTTGCAATGACTGAGTTTTCCAAGAGCGGTGTTACCACCAGTACTGGGAGATACAAGGCACAGCAATTGCTTACAATGGCATCGATTATTCAGGCTGAAGGTAGAAATCAAGATTTTTCAAAGATTTCCCGTGTTATTCGTAACCGCTTGGAAAAGGGCATGCCCTTACAAATGGATTCCACTGTGCATTATGTTCAAAAAGTCAGAGGCAACATTTTTTTGAGTACCAAATCAACTCTTCTAAAATCGGAATACAACACCTATAGAAAATACGGACTGCCACCAGGCCCTATTGGTAATCCAGGCTTCGATGCAATGTTCGCTGCCGTCAATCCAGCGGTAGGCGACTGGATCTATTTCGTTACTGTCGCACCGGGCGATACGCGATTCACCGCATCTTATGACCAGTTCTCAATCTGGAAGATAGAATACAAAAAGAATTTACGTGCCGGCCTATTTGGGAGTTCGAAATGAGTAACAAACTGTTGAAAGGTGCAGTACTCGGTTTTCCTATAGAGCACTCTCTTTCTCCACTCCTGCACAAGACTGCATTCAAACTATTGGACATAGCAGGCGATTACACATCTATCGAAGTTCAAAGTGGCCAGCTTGAGAAATTCATAATCGATCGGGGCTCAGAGTATGACTATCTCTCGTTGACGATGCCCCTGAAAGAGGAAGCGCTCGAATTAGGAATTCCAATCCAGATCGATGAGTTAGGGCAACGCATTCAATCTTTAAACACTTTGCTGAACCGCGATGGTCATTGGTCGGCAACAAGTACCGATGGTTCTGGTTTTTTAAAGTCCTTATCTAACGCTGGGTATGATCGTTTCGAAAAGGTTTTAATTCTCGGCGCCGGGGGAACTGCGCGAGCTGTCGCTGGAGCCCTCGACGATATTGCAGACTCTGTCGATGTAATGCGCAGAAGTGTGCGTCGCAGTGCGGCAATAGCTGCCTGTTTTACCAAGATCGAATGTGAATTCTTGGAATGGGATGATCAAATCGATTTGAAAAAATATGATCTGGTAGTCAACACAACACCTTCGGGGGCTGCTGACTTAGTTGCCGATAATTTAGCAACACAAATTGACGCAGTCCTATTTGATGTCTTATATAAACCCTGGCCTACGCTCTTGGCTCGAAGGTGGAGCGATGCAGGTGGCAAAACGATAAGTGGCCTGGAACTATTGCTTTATCAGGGCATTGATCAATTGAATCTAGTTACTTCGATAGGCGAGCATGCCATTGATCGTGAGCTGCGCATCGCGCTATCGAGAATGGTTGGATAATCCACTAACTGGCTTATCGGTTCTGCTTTTTACACCGCTAATTTTACGGGCCAGAGTCGGAGCCAGCGATTTGTGGCGCGGTAATTTGGTGCGCAAGATAGCGCTGCGATCTGACACAATATGCCAATGCGTTGGCTTACTGCAGGTGAATCTCACGGACAAGCCCTTTCGGCAATTATCGAAGGAATTCCGGCCAATATAGCCCTGACTTCAAAAGATATTGATTATCACCTAGCGCGCAGACGTTTAGGTTTTGGTCGCGGTGCACGACAGAATTTTGAAGCAGATAAAATTACGATTCTTGGTGGCATTCGTTTAGGCCTGACTCAAGGCGGTCCAATTTCAATTCAAGTTGGTAACTCAGAATGGCCAAAATGGGAAAAAGTTATGTCGGCCGATCCCGTACCTGAAGAAGAGATAAAAGATTTAGCTCGTAACGCTCCTCTTACGCGCCCTCGTCCAGGTCACGCTGATTTAGTGGGGATGCAGAAATACGATTTTGATGACGCCCGACCTATTTTAGAGAGAGCTAGCGCGCGCGAAACTGCGGCGCGAGTAGCGCTCGGTGCGGTGGCACGTGCATTTCTTGAACAAAGTGTTGGCATCACAATTCTTAGCCACGTCGTATCAATTGGTCAGGTTCGAATTCCCGAAGGCACACCATTGCCGTTGGGAAGCGATATGGAACGCATCGATGCCGATCCAGTTCGTTGTTCAGATGCCGCCACAAGTGCGCTGATGATCACCGAAATTGAATCTGCACATTCTGATGGCGACACTCTGGGCGGTGTTTGTGAAGTGTTGGCCTACAACCTGCCGCCCGGACTTGGATCCTACGTTCATTCAGACCGACGCCTCGATGCAAAACTAGCCGGCGCAATGATGGGTATTCAAGCGATTAAGGGCGTTGAAATTGGTGACGGATTCTTAACTGCTACCCGCCGCGGATCAGTGGCGCATGACGAGATCGAGCGCGGTAGTGATGGCTTGATTAAACGTCGCACCGACCGAGCAGGTGGAACTGAAGGCGGTATGTCTAACGGTGAAATCCTGCGTGTTAGCGTTGCGATGAAACCAATTTCAACGGTACCGAAAGCCTTAGATACGATCGATGTAAAAACCGGTGAGGCAGCCAAGGCAATTAATCAACGATCGGATGTTTGTGCAGTCCCTGCTGCTGGTGTTGTTGCTGAAGCGATGGCGGCACTTGTTCTGGCGGAGGCGGTACTTGAGAAATTTGGTGGAGATAGCGTTAGTGAGACTCGTCGTAACTTCGAGTCTTATATGGCAAATTTACGTTTTAAGTAGCCCTTGATGAGTAAATCGATAATTCTAATTGGTCCTCCCGGTGCTGGTAAAAGCACTATAGGAAAACAACTCGCGCGCAGCCTCAATTGCTCTTTCACGGATACCGACGACATTATAGAAGCGCAGACTAGTTCCACAATATCTCAAATATTTATCGATCAAGGCGAACCTTGGTTTCGCGAATTAGAAGTAAAGGTAGTGCTTAAAGCTATTGCAGAAATAGATGGTGTTCTCTCACTGGGCGGTGGAGCGCCTTTATCGCAACCCGCTCAAGATTTGTTGCAATCAATTTCAACTCCAATAGTTTTTCTGGACGTATCTTTGGCGACCGCTGCTCCACGCGTGGGATTCAATCGTGATCGTCCACTTTTATTAAATAATCCGCGCGCCGCCTGGCAAACGTTAATGGAGAAGCGCCGGCCAATATACGAATCAGTGGCAACTCATATCGTTGCAGTAGACGGTCTCTCGCCAAATGAAGTCGCTGGAAAGATTCGGGAAATCGTTGGTCAAACTCAATGAGCATACAGACTGGTGTTGTTAGGCTAAGTCAATGATTATTGAGGTTGTGGCGGAGCGGACTTATCCGGTCATCATCGATAGTTCCTGGAGAGTTGAACTCTCTAAGTTGTTAGTGGGCCGAAATAAGGCAGCAATTATCGTTTCTGAGAAAATGCAAGGCTCCATAAAAGATCTGATCGCAACGGATGCCGAGGTACTTGTCTTTCCGATTCCAGATGGTGAGCCCGGCAAGAGCAGTGCAACGCTTAATAAAGTTTGGGATTGGCTCGGTGCAGCAGGTTTTACCCGCAGCGATTTAATTATTGGTATTGGCGGCGGAGCGGTTACTGATTTTGCTGGTTTTGCTGCAGCATCATGGCTACGAGGGATCGATTGGGTTGCGATTCCAACAACAGTTGCTGGCGCAGTTGATGCGGCAATTGGAGGCAAGACCGCGATCAATAGTGAATACGGGAAAAATCTGATTGGGGCATTTCATAGTCCTAGTGCAGTAATCATTGATGTTTCTTGGTTTGATTCACTTAGCGATCGTGACTTCGCCGCAGGACTGGCTGAGGTGGTAAAAGCAGGATTTATATCAGATGCCAAAATTCTGCAATTAATCGGTGATTTAAAAATTTCCGATCTTCGGTCCAATCGCATCAAAGTGATAGAAATAGTTACACGAGCTATCACAGTGAAAGCGAAAGTTGTCTCCTCTGATTTCAAAGAGAGTTTTAATCGTGAAGTTTTGAACTACGGCCACACTTTGGGCCACGCTATCGAATTACACTGTAAATACGATTTACGGCATGGGGAGTGTGTTGCAATAGGAATGGCCTTTATGGCCCAACTTCAGCTCTCACTCGGCTTGATATCTTCAGAGTTAGCCCAGCAGCATATTGAAATTCTAAAAAACCTAGGGTTACCAACTACCTATAAACGTCAGGCTTGGCCCAGCCTCCTGGCAAGTATGTATCTAGATAAAAAAGCACGCGGCAAAACGCTGCGATTGGTTACGATTAAGGGGATCGGTATCACTGACCGTCTGGAAAATCCAGATGAAAAGATTTTATTGGCAGCCTACGAAAAGGTGAGTTCATGAACGTTCTAGTTATCAATGGCCCAAATTTGGCACGTTTAGATATCAGAGATTCGTCAATTTACGGTGATATGACTTATCCGCAGTTAGTTTCGCATATCGAATCTGCTGCTAAGAATCATGGCTTTGTAGCAGATGTTCGACAGAGTGATGACGAGGCAACGATAATTTCTTGGTTGCACGAGGCCGCAGATAAAAAACTGCCGGTGATAATCAATCCAGCAGCTTTCACTCATTATTCTTATGCCATTCGAGATGCTGCAGAATTAGTTAAGAGTCCTCTGATTGAGGTACATCTTTCCAACCCATTGGCGCGCGAAGAGTTTCGTCACACATCAGTTATTTCTGGGGTCGCAAATGGAACCATCGGGGGATTCGGCCCAAATTCCTACGTATTAGCCCTGATAGCTTTAAAGGCGCTGACCGCTTAAAAGTTCGGGTAAACTTCCCAAATTGCCTTCGACAATCGAAGGCCAACCTCGCGTAAAGCTCATTGAGTTCGCAATTGGTTGATCGCTTGCGCAAATTGCGCGAACTGGAGTAAATCGTGGCATCAACAAATGATCTAAAAAATGGAATGACCCTTGATATAGATGGTCAGCTATGGACTGTTGTTGAATTCCAACACGTAAAGCCAGGAAAAGGTCCAGCGTTCGTTCGCACTAAGTTAAAACAGGTTCTTACTGGCAAGGTAGTCGACAAGACATTTAACGCCGGAGTAAAAGTTGAGATAGCTATTCTTGAAAAGCGCGAAATGAACTTCCTATATAAAGAGGGCGAAGATTTCGTTTTCATGGACAACAAGACTTTTGATCAGATGAATATATCAGCTGCGGTAGTTGGCGAAGCCTCAGATTACATGCTTGAAAACACCGAGGCGATAGTTGCGATCCATGAAAATAATCCGCTGTATATCGAATTACCCGCATCTGTTGTCTTAACAATTACTTACACAGAGCCAGGTCTACAAGGTGATCGATCATCTGGGGGAACTAAACCCGCAACAGTTGAGACTGGTATTGAAATTCAGGTTCCACTTTTTATAAAGCAGGATGAAAAAGTTCTAGTTGATACTCGCGATGGTTCATACCAAGGACGCGCCAACTAGTGTCAGCCCGAAGTAAGGCTCGAAAGCAGAGCCTTGATCTGCTCTACGAGGGTGATATCCGCGGTCAAGCGCCTGCGGATCTACTTGCATCGCGAGAAGTGACTGATGAGGGACCCGATGCGCGACCAATTCGTGAATATACAAAAGAGCTAATTTCTGGAATTGCCGATAACCGCAGAAAGATTGATGAACTCATTTCAACTTATGCGCAAGGTTGGGATATGGATCGTCTGCCTACCGTAGATCGAAATATCTTGAGGCTGGGAATTTTCGAGATTCTCTGGTGCAAGGATCTAGATGATGCAATTGCAATTGATGAAGCGCTGAATTTAGCGCGAGAACTTTCCACCGATGACTCGGCTGCATACATCCACGGAGTTCTGGGAAGAATTTCAAATATTAAAGAGAGTTTGGCTATTTAAGGCTAATTAGCGCCAAATGTTTCTCGGTTAGCCAGGCTTTCAATTCTGGCAAAGTTTGAGCAAAGAGCAAGGTAAGTGTGTCAAAATCGCTGGCCCGCAGCGTCAATACTTCACCGTTCCAGTCACTTCTGCGGGCAGCAATTGCCGACATAAATGATTGTAAAGTTCTAATTTTTACATCGGGATCAGATTTTATGAGTTCACCAAGTCGTCTCTGATCTATGGTCAAGGTTTCCGGATTAACGGCATCGGTGCGCGAGAAGTCTCCAAGTAGATTGGCAATTGGAATACCAAATAGTTCGGCAATTTCGATCGAGCGGGCTAGCGATAGCGCACGCGATCCGCGTTCATATGAACCCATGACCACAGCCTTAATAGACCCGGATGAACGGTCTTCGACATCATGCAGCGTCCAACCGCGCGCCTTGCGTAAGGTACGAATTCGTAAGGCAACTGATGCGCTAGTTGGTTGAGTAAATGGTGCGTTTTTTGTCATAGGGCAAGGCTAGATCAGCGCCGCACGAGCGTGTCGCTGGCTGTCCACAGGATGGTGCGATTGGGATGTATCATTTGCCAACATCCTTTAACGACCCGTCCTGCGAGGCGGGGAAGGAGATTTAAATGAGCCTTGCCCTGCCTGCGCCAGATATTGCTCGCGCGCTGATCCGCATCTCCCATGAAATTTTGGAACGAAATTCAGGTTCGGCAAATATAACTTTGTTGGGAATTCCAACACGTGGCGCACATCTAGCAAAACGTATCGCTTCGGCAATTGAATCAATTGAGGGAACCAGCGTTCAGATGGGTACTCTCGATATCACCTTGCACCGTGATGATTTGCGGATGCGCGCCCCTCGGGCTCTAATGCCAACGGTAATCCCATATCTTGGCGTGGAAGGACGCGATGTTGTACTTGTAGATGACGTTCTCTTCTCAGGTAGAACTATCCGCGCAGCCCTCGATGCACTTGGCGAAATAGGAAGACCGAAATCCGTGCAATTAGCAGTGCTAGTTGATCGCGGGCATCGTCAACTACCTATCCGAGCAGATTTTGTAGGAAAAAATTTACCAACATCGATCGAGCAGAGTGTTGTGGTTCATCTGACAGAACTCGATGGCGCTGATGAAGTCCTAATTGAAGGGCCACTTCCATGAAACATTTACTGTCGATAAATGATCTTTCAAAGATAGATGCAATTTCGATTCTAGATACTGCTCAAGAGTTAGCTCGAGTAAGTGATGGGCCAATGAAGAAGCTGCCTACTTTGCGCGGGCGCACCATCGTAAATCTATTTGCTGAAGATTCCACTCGCACACGAATTTCTTTTGAGGCAGCCGCTAAGCGCCTGTCAGCCGATGTCATCAACTTTTCTTCAAAGGGATCAAGTATTAGCAAAGGTGAATCGCTGAAAGATACTGCACAAACCTTGCAAGCGATGGGCGCAGATGCAGTAATCATTCGACATTCAGCATCAGGGGCTGCGCAACGTCTAGCAGATTCAAAATGGATGTCTGGTTCTGTCATTAATGCAGGCGATGGAACCCATGAGCATCCCAGCCAAGCTTTATTAGATGCATTTACTATCCGCAAACATTTATCAAAAGGAGCAAATGATCTAACCGGTTTGCGTGTTGCGATTGTTGGAGATGTTCTGCATTCTAGAGTTGCTCGTTCGAATGTTCTCTTATTATCTAAACTTGGAGCACAGGTTGTTCTAGTCGCGCCACCAACGCTTTTGCCAGTTGGAATCGAAACTTGGCCTTGCCGAATCTCTTACGATCTCGATGAAGTGATTGCTAACGTGGATGCGATCATGATGTTACGTATCCAATTAGAGAGAATGTCGGAGATGTATTTTCCTAATGCTCGCGAATATTCCAGGTACTTCGGTCTAAATAGCGACCGAATCCTCGCTATGAAATCTGAAGCGATAGTTATGCATCCAGGACCAATGAATCGTGGATTGGAAATTACCGCCGATGCTGCCGATGGCGCGCGGTCAGTAATCGTTGAACAAGTTGCTAACGGAGTAAGTATTCGTATGGCGATCTTGTATCTGCTGCTGGCAGGCAATCAGGAAATTGCAGAAAATGGAGTTAGCTCATGAAAAACGGAAGTTTTCTTTTGACAGGTTTGACCCTGCCTAATGGCAGCAGGAGCGATATCGCAATTAGCGATGGAAAGATCTCCGAAATTGCTCCAAATCTAATCGCTGCGGAAGGCTTTACTAAAGTAGATCTGGCGGGCTCGATCGCACTCCCTGGACTCGTTGATTTACATACACATTTACGGGAGCCAGGTAAAGAAGATGCCGAAACTGTTCTTTCCGGAACGATGGCTGCGGCTAGAGGTGGCTTTGTTGCCGTTTCTGCGATGGCAAATACATCACCTGTTGCTGATACCGCAGGAGTTGTAGAACAGGTTTTCGCTCTTGGTCAAAGTGCGGGATTTGCTGATGTCTTTCCGATTGGGGCGGTGACAGAAGGTTTGAAGGGTGAGAATTTAGCTGAGATCGGAGCGATGGCAGATTCGCGCGCTAAAGTTCGCGTCTTCAGTGATGATGGAAGTTGCGTATTCGATCCACTCGTTATGCGCAGAGCGTTGGAATATGTTAAGAAATTTGATGGAGTTATTGCCCAGCATGCGCAAGATCCGCGATTGACGCAAGGGGCACAGATGAATGAAGGAGAAATTTCTTCACGTCTTGGCTTAAAGGGGTGGCCAGCAGTGGCGGAAGAGGCAATCATCGCTCGAGATGTTTTATTGGCCGATCATGTGCAATCGCGTTTGCACATCTGTCACTTAACAACTGCTGGGGGAGTTGAAATTATTCGTTGGGCGAAAGCTCGAGGTATTAGCGTCACTGCAGAAGTAACTCCGCATCATCTTCTGCTCACGGATGAAAGCGTTCTCGGTTATGATCCAATTTTCAAAGTTAATCCGCCACTTCGCACTCAAAGAGATGTGGAAGCTCTGCGAGAAGGTTTGGCAGATGGAACTATCGATATCGTCGCTACCGACCATGCCCCGCATCCAGCCGAAGCAAAAGAGTGCGAGTGGCAGGAAGCTGCATTTGGAATGTTAGGACTTGAAAGCGCGCTTTCTATTATCAATCAGACCATGGTTGCTACTGGTTTGATGAGTTGGGAGGCCGTTGCCGATCGCATGAGTTACGCGCCTGCGAAAATCGCGCGTTACGCAGAACACGGTAAGGCTGTCACGGTAGGCGCGATCGCAAATATCACATTGATTAATCCGGCACAGTCATACCGAGTAGACCGCGACCTAGTCGCATCGCGCAGCCGAAATACTCCTTTCCATGGAATGGATTTACAGGGCGTTGTCACGGCAACATTCTTTCGAGGTTTGCCAACTTATTTGAACGGAAAACTCTCCTCTATTCATCAAGACACGCTCGAAAGTGCAGGCAAGTAATGGCTAGTGCATTTTTGGTTTTAGATGATGGCAGAATTTTCGAGGGAAAGTCTTGGGCGGCAACTGGTCGCACATTCGGAGAAGCAGTTTTTCAAACTGGCATGACTGGCTATCAAGAAACGCTGACTGATCCGAGTTATCACCGACAAGTAGTTGTGATGACCGCTCCACATATCGGTAACACTGGAGTAAACACCCTAGATAACGAATCGCGCAAAATCTGGGTAGCTGGGTTCGTTGTCAGGAATCCTTCGACGATCACAAGCAATTGGCGCAGTGAAAAAGATTTAGAGGTTGAACTGATCGAACAGTCGATTGTGGGTATTCAAGGTATTGATACTCGCGCACTGACGCGCCACTTGCGCGATCGTGGTGCAATGCGCGTAGGAATCTTCTCAGATGTTGAACTCACGCGCGAAGAAATGGTGATCGAAGTACGTAAAACTGATGCTATGTCGGGCGCACACTTAAGCGCGGATGTCTCGACCGAGCAAACTTATGTCGTTCCCGCTATAGGTAAAAAGAGATTTACAGTGGCTGCAATTGATCTGGGAATTAAAGGTGCAACCCCACGCGCTTTAGCAGCAAGGGGTGTTGAGGTTCATGTGCTTGCCTTTGATACAACCTTCGAAGAGATTCAAGCAGTTAAACCTGATGGAGTATTTCTTTCAAATGGTCCCGGTGACCCATCGACAATGAACGAGGTAGTCGACCTGGTTCGCAAAGTTCTAGGCGCGCAAATTCCGATATTTGGAATTTGTTTCGGTCATCAGATATTAGGTAGAGCCCTTGGGTTCGAAACTTACAAGCTGCAATTTGGTCACAGGGGAATTAATCAACCAGTATTGGATAAGAAGACTGGCAAAGTTGAAATAACTGCACACAATCATGGCTTTGCAATCATAGCGCCTACAGATGGAGTATTTAATACTTCTTATGGTCCTGGCGAAGTGACCCACGTTGGATTAAATGATGGCGTTGTTGAAGGCTTGCAATTGCTTGAACGCGGCGCCTTTAGCGTTCAGTATCACCCAGAAGCAGCGGCGGGACCACATGATGCTGCTTATCTATTTGATCGCTTTATAGCGCTAATGGAAAAATATCCAAGGGTTCAGGCGGTGATCTAATGGCGCGTGATGAGTCAATCAATAGCGTTTTAGTAATCGGTTCTGGACCTATTGTGATCGGTCAAGCCTGCGAGTTTGATTACTCTGGAACCCAAGCCTGTCGCGTTTTGCGAGCTGAAGGCATTCGCGTGATTTTAGTCAACTCTAATCCGGCCACGATCATGACAGATCCGGAATTTGCCGATGCTACTTACATCGAGCCGATAACCCCCGAATTTATTGAAAAAATTATTGCTAAGGAACGCCCGGATGCAGTTCTGGCAACTCTTGGTGGGCAGACCGCGCTTAATGCAGCGATTGGTCTTCACAAGGCTGGAACTTTGGAAAAGTATAAAACTAAATTAATTGGCGCCGATGTCGATGCTATTGAGCGTGGAGAGAACCGCGAGATTTTCCGAGGAATCGTTGAAAAAATCGGTGGTGAATCAGCCAAATCGATTATTTGTCATACTATGGATGAAATTATTGCCGGCGTTAAAATATTAAACTATCCAGTTGTTATTCGTCCTTCGTTCACAATGGGTGGACTCGGTTCTGGTATCGCATTTGATGAAGAATCGCTACGGCAGATTGCCGGCGCCGGATTACGCCATAGCCCGACTTCGGAGGTTTTACTCGAAGAGTCGATAATAGGTTGGAAAGAGTATGAACTTGAAGTAATGCGCGATAAGTCAGATAACGTGGTGATTGTCTGCAGTATTGAAAATATTGATCCCATGGGTGTTCATACTGGTGATTCGATAACTGTTGCTCCCGCTCTTACTTTAACTGATGTCGAGTTCCAGAAATTACGCAATTTATCAATAGATATTATTCGTGAAGTCGGAGTTGCCACGGGTGGTTGCAATATCCAATTTGCAGTCAATCCAGATGATGGTCGCATCATTGTCATCGAGATGAATCCACGTGTGTCTCGATCGAGTGCGCTAGCGTCAAAGGCCACAGGGTTTCCAATTGCAAAGATTGCGACCAAGTTGGCTATTGGATACACCTTAGATGAGGTTGGTTCAGGCGCTGCGTTTGCGCATCGCCAAACTCACGAAGCAGATGTTCGGCAAATCCTCGGAAAAGATCGAACGCGAGATCGAACAACTGGAACTGGGGTTGGAAGACCTGCTGATTGCAGTGGCTGAGGACGATGAAGCACCCATTGATGAAGGCCCGAATGAGCCAGCCCCTACACTTCGCCGCCGGCCGCGGGTCTCTGACGCAACCCCGCGCGAGCGCCGGGAGCTTGATCCCGGCACCTGCTGCCCTGATTGCGGTGGTGATCTGCGCGTGGTGGGCGAGGATGTCAGCGAACTGCTGGATATGATCGCGGCCCAGATGAAGGTCATT
>CAWUTY010000077.1:0-3981 GCA_963925575.1 Candidatus Nanopelagicaceae bacterium | reverse complement strand
GATATTATTCGTGAAGTCGGAGTTGCCACGGGTGGTTGCAATATCCAATTTGCAGTCAATCCAGATGATGGTCGCATCATTGTTATTGAGATGAACCCGCGTGTTTCAAGATCTAGCGCCTTGGCTTCTAAGGCGACCGGTTTCCCAATTGCAAAAATCGCTACCATGTTGGCTATTGGATACACCTTAGATGAGATCAAGAACGATATAACGCAAGTTACTCCTGCATCTTTTGAGCCAACCCTTGATTACATTGTTGTTAAAGTTCCTCGCTTTGCCTTTGAAAAATTTGCGGATGCTGATCCCCGCCTGACAACAACTATGAAGAGCGTTGGCGAAGCGATGGCTATTGGTCGCTCCTTCCCAGAGGCGCTAATGAAGGCGTTGCGTTCGCTGGAACGAAAAGAGGCAATCTTTAGATTTCCAGCAGATCTTTCTGGAATCGATGTTGCAGGCTTGTTACTCGCTATGCGAATTCCCACCGAGTATCGCTTACAGCAGGTTCAGCAGGCGATGTGGGCTGGCGCGGATGTTGAAGATGTTTTTGCAGCCACCAAGATTGATCGCTGGTTTTTGCATCAGTTAGATCTGATCAATTCACGTGCAAGAGAACTAGCTCAGCTAGCAGAACTTAATCTGGATTACCTAAAATCCGCAAAAGAGATGAGCTTCTCGGATGCTCAAATTGCGCAGCTGCGCGGAGTTCAAGAAGACAATATCCGAAAAGCGCGTCACCATTTAGGTCTACATCCGGTTTATAAAACGGTAGACACATGTGCTGCCGAATTCGAGGCGTTCACGCCGTATCACTATTCGAGTTATGAAGAAGAGACTGAAGTTCGTCCACGGACCAAACCGGCGGTCATTATTTTAGGCAGCGGTCCGAACCGTATCGGGCAGGGAATTGAATTCGATTACTCATGCGTCCATGCATCCTTTACTTTACGTACCGCTGGTTATGAAACGGTGATGATCAATTGCAATCCTGAAACTGTTTCCACAGATTACGACACATCTGATCGCTTATATTTTGAACCCTTAACGTTGGAAGATGTTTTAGAAGTGGTCCATGCCGAAACTTTGGCTGGTCCGGTACTCGGGGTCATCACACAACTTGGCGGCCAGACCCCGCTTGGTTTAGCAGCGGGGCTAAAAGCCGCAGGTGTAACTATTTTGGGAACTTCACCAGATGCCATCAACTTGGCCGAGGAACGTGGTGCATTTGGCAATGTGCTCGCTGAACAAGGACTGACGGCGCCAGAGTTTGGTATGGCGGCTTCGCAAATGGAGGCCTTAGACATTGCAGCACGAATCGGGTATCCAGTATTAGTTCGCCCTTCCTTTGTTCTGGGTGGTCGCGGCATGGAAATTGTTTACGATGATGCCGCACTTTCAGCATTCATCACCAGGGCAACAGAAATTACTCCGGACCATCCAGTGCTGGTCGATCGCTTCTTAGATAGCGCTATTGAAATCGATGTAGATGCACTCTATGACGGTAGTGAACTCTTCCTCGGTGGCGTGATGGAACATATCGAAGAGGCTGGAATTCACTCGGGCGATAGCGCATGCGTTCTGCCCGCGATGACAATTACTGCCAGCCAACAGAAGAGTATTCGTGAAGCAACGCTGAAGATCGCACAAGGTGTAGGAGTACTAGGTCTAATTAATATCCAGTTTGCGATTGCTGGCGATGTTCTCTATGTACTAGAGGCCAATCCACGAGCATCGCGCACTGTGCCATTTGTCAGCAAGGCAACCGGTGTTCCCTTAGCTAAGGCGGCGGCGCGAATTTCACTTGGTACTAGCATCGCCGATTTGCGAACACAAGGATTGTTGCCCGGGGGTGATGGAGTTGCTAAGGGGATCTCTGTAAAGGAAGCGGTGCTTCCTTGGAATCGTTTCCGCAGAACAGATGGTCGCGGAGTCGATGCGGTTCTCGGACCGGAGATGCGATCTACGGGTGAAGTAATGGGAATTGCGCAGACCTTCGGTGAGAGTTATGCCAAGAGCCAGATCAGTGCTTTTGGTTCGCTGCCAAAGTCTGGAACGGTTTTTATCTCCTTAGCCGATAAAGATAAGAGTTCTGGATTAGCGCCTTCTCGCGCTTTCGCTGACCTAGGTTTTAATTTGATCGCCACGGGTGGTACCGCGGATTTCTTGGCAAATAATGGAATATTGGCCCATAAGGTACGCAAGAATTCAGAAGGATCAGGACCAATGGGGGAGAAGACAATCGTTGAACTTTTAAACAATGGGGGCGTTGATTTAGTAATCAATACACCGGTGGGACGAGGCACGCGTGCTGATGGCTGGGCCATTAGAACTGCCGCAGTTCAAAGATCTATCCCTTGCATTACGACTACTGCTGGATTTAGCGCAGCGGTAGAAGGAATTAAGGCGCTGCAACGCGGAGAGCTTCCAGTCTATCCAATTCAAGAATGGTTAAAGATGTGATGTCACAAATTAACCGAAACGCGACGCACATGCGTGCCACTATTTTGGCTAATAAAAGAGTCGGGCAGTACCACCAAATAGTTTTTGGTATTGGTGATCTCGTAAAGAGTTGTCGTCCTGGAAATTTTGTAGCAATAAGCGTAGGTGGAGACTCTTCGCGGATGATTCTACGTCGCGCATTTGCGATATCTCGTGTATCTGAAAATGCAAGTTTCGGTGGCACTATGGAGCTAATTGCTGCCCCACATGGCTCGGGTTCAAAGTGGCTCTGCTCGCAGATCGAGGGTTCAGAAGTCGACATCGTTCTACCTCTAGGGACTGCTTTTGGAATTCCTACATCACCTGTCAATGCGCTGTTAGTCGGTGGCGGATATGGTTCGGCTCCCTTGTTTGGTTTAGCAGAAGTCCTAAAAGCGCGTGGATGCAAAGTTGATATGTTGCTTGGTGCATCAACTAGCGCAAAAATTTATGCGCCGATGGAAGGAAAGCGATCAGTTAATTCGCTCAAGATCTATACCGAAGACGGCACGATGGGTGAACTCGGCCGCGTGACTGAGCCAATTAAGGTTTTGATAGAACAGAAAGCAATTGATGTTATCTACTCTTGTGGGCCGATGGGCATGTTACGCGCGATCTCTGAACTCACCGCAAATACAGATGTAGTTCATCAATGTGCAGTTGAAGAAGCGATGGCATGCGGAATTGGAATCTGTATGACTTGCGTCCTGCCTGTTAAAGGTGAAGACGGTCAGATCTCCATGTTGCGCTCATGCATTGATGGACCGGTTATGGACGGAACACAAGTCCAATGGCATCTGGTGGGGCAAGTTCCCGAGGTTCATTCATGAGTGACTTTGACTTCTCAACGACACTAGGAAATGCGCTTTTCAATACTCCGATTTTTACCGCCAGTGGGTGTGCCAGTTCCGGTAAAGAGTTGGCACAGTTCTTCTCGCTAAAAGATATCGGAGCGGTAGTAACCAAATCGATCATGAATAAACCTCGTTATGGGCGTCCAACTCCACGTATGGCCGAGACTCCATCGGGAATGTTAAATTCGATTGGCTTACAAGGTCCAGGAATTGAAGCCTTTCTCGCAAACGATATTCCGTGGTTGGTAGAACAGAAATCAAGAATCATCATCTCTATCGCGGGTGAAACCATTGAAGAGTATGCAACGCTGGCTCGAAAGGTCAGATCAGTTGTAGGAATTAGCGCTATTGAAGTAAATATTTCTTGTCCTAATGTAGAAAATCGTGGACTTGTTTTCGCTTGCGATCCGGATGCATCTCGTCGAGTAATTGATGGAGTTCGCAAAACCATTGGTGGTGAATTGCCGATCATTGCAAAACTTTCTCCTGATGTAACAAACCTCCCTGAGATTGCAAAGGGCGTAGTTGAATCCGGCGCTGATGCTCTTGCCTTGATAAATACGGTTTTAGGAATGGTTATAAATTTAGACACGATGCGACCTCATCTTGGGGGTAAGACAGGTGGATTATCAGGTCCTGCGATAAAACCGGT
>CAWUTY010000076.1:0-4294 GCA_963925575.1 Candidatus Nanopelagicaceae bacterium | reverse complement strand
CAGTCGGGCTTGAAAAACAAGCAAAGTCAGGAATCGCGGAAGCGTTAGCCCCGCAAATTGTGAGCTAATCCAAACTTTTCCGGCTTATAGGGCGACTCTTCTTTAAAACATGTAGGCCCCGCATAGAAATGTGCGGGGCTTGCTCCTTTATGCGCTGAAACTTTTTATAAGTCTTACCAAAACCTAACAAAGTTTAATATCAGATTTGGGGTAATTTCTGGGGCAACAGGGGCAAATTTTAGGGCAACTAAATAACAAACTTATTCAGTTTAAGAGCTTTTTGTCAGCCCTTTCAGTAACACTATGCATATGGAAGAAAAGTCCCCGTTATCGGTGACCCATCCTCAGTTATCTGCGGAAGCAGTCGGGTGGGATCCGTCCGAATATCTTGCCGACATAAAACAGTTTCACGGTCTACAATCGCGGGATGTATGAGATTGCCTTAAGCGTTAATGCATGCGTTAACAGTAATACTCGCGCAGATGTTGCATGGTTAGTACATTCTTCAGATTCTGTGGTGCCAATAAGTTTTGATGCAATTGCTATTACTCCTGGCGGCGGAAAAATTGGAAACCTAATAAATTCCGCATTCGATGGACCGCTCATTGAGCAAGCAACGCGCAAATTGCCAACAGGTCGAATAATCACAAGAGTTGTCTCTGATTTTGAATCAACCATGTCAAATATCCCTGCAGGAACGACTCTAAAATTTGCAGTAATGCCATCTAATGCAATTGAAAATGGAATCTGGCAGGCTTTGTTAGAACGCGAATCAATTGCAATTGTGTGCCATATCGAAGGTGATGAGATAGTTAAATCTGAATATTTTACATCTGTCACTATTATTGCGGCAGATCCACAAATTGCTGAAGAATTTAGTAAAAGTAAATCAGCAACCTTAATTCTCGAAAATCAAATTGTGACGATTTACCATCCCATAACTAAGTTAGTTATCGCAGGATCCGGACCGATTGCAGATGCTCTCGCAAAGGCTGCACAAGGTATTGGGTGGAATGTCTCTGTAGATCCACGACCTTCAATATTTGTGGGATTAACTGCCACACTTTCTCCAATGGACTGTGCCGTGATAATGGGCCATGATGTAGAAAGTTCCAGTAATTGCCTTAAATACGCTCTCGAAAGTAAAGCTGGCTATATCGGTGCACTTGGATCAAAAAAGATGCAAGAAAGTCGCGAAGATTGGCTCAACTATCGCGACATCACAGATATTTCGCGCGTACACGGACCAGCCGGTTTCGACATTGGGGCTGCAACTCCAGATGAAATAGCAATCTCGATCCTCGCCGAAGCGATCGCCGTCTTGAAGGGTGTTTAATACCTCCATGGATATGGGAATTAATGCCCTTGAAGAACAACTGAACGATAAGAAGTAAATTTAATGCGTGAGGGTACGTGGGATCAGGCCTTTGATAGCGCATCCCATAGTTTTTCAAAACTTGCAGAAGATCACGTTGCGCTCATAGATTCAATAGATAGGTACACCGCAGAGGATGTTCTCTCACTTTGCGATCTGCCGGCATTTGAAACATCTTCAATGGATGGCTGGGCAGTCTCTGGAGACGGTCCTTGGAAACTCATCGGCGAAGTTCTGACGGGAAAAATGTCATCAGATGTACTTCATTACGGACAATGTCTAGCCATTGCAACTGGCGGTGTTATCCCTCAAGGAACAACATCTGTAATCCCGTGGGAGAAGGCATCTGAGAAAGATGGGCAAATCTTCGGTGAAATAGAAGTCGGTGCAAATATTCGCCCAGCAGGTATGGAGAGCAAGATAGGTGATGTACTCGTAACAGCAGGAACGCGGATTACTTCGCCTATGGCCGGTTTATTTGCCGCGACCGGGCATGACGCTATAAAGGTCGCATCTCAACCTCGCGTGGCGCTATTTTTTCTAGGTGATGAACTCATTCATTCTGGAGTCCCACTAGATGGTGCCATTCGAGATGCGCTTGGCCCGCAGTTGCCAGCCTTGCTGAAGAAGATGGGCGCCAAAATTTTTTCTGCAGAATTTATTAAAGATGATCTCGAAGTACTTAACGCCGAAATTGTAAAGGTGCTCGACTCCGCAGATTTAATCATAACAACTGGTGGAACGGCTGACGGTCCGCGAGATTATGTAAAACCTGTTCTCAATAAATTAAATGCCACAATGGTTATTGATTGCGCAAAGGTTCGTCCCGGCTATCACGTTCTGCTTGCTCGTCTTTCAAGGAAGTCCAGAGATATAGCCTTCCTCGCACTTCCTGGAAATCCGCAATCTGCACTCGCGGCGCTGTATTCATTCGGCGCGCCACTAATTGGATCCTTGCTCGGTGCATCAGAAAAAAAATTAGCCGAAGTTGAATTGATTTCATCGCTAACTACTCCCGAAGGATTTTCTCGGCTAGCGCCTGGAACAATTAATGGAAAGGTATTTACACCAACTGCTTACCTAGGTTCAGCGATGTTGCGTGGAGTAGCTCATGCTCAAGGATTTGCGCTAATTAACCCTGGAGTAAATCCAGCGGGTGCAACTGCACGGTGGATACCTTTCAATTAGATTAGTTAGCTAATAACAGGTGCGGGTTCGTCTTCGCTTGCAAGTGATGTCTTATGAATTGGGTCAGAGCCTTTAGTTAGTGGTTGATTAGTTCCACCGACTTGATTCGAAATAATTTCTGCGGCAATGGAAATTGCAGTCTCTTCCGGTGTTCTTCCACCTAGATCTAACCCAATCGGGGATTTGAGTCTGGCAAGTTCTGCATCGGTCATTCCAACTTCTTTGAGTCTTAAGAGTCGATCTTCGTGGGTACGTCGGCTTCCCATTGCGCCGATATAACCTGCGGTGGTACGAAGTGCAATTTCAAGAACAGGCACATCAAATTTTGGATCATGGGTAAGTACGCAGATAACGGTACTTTCATCGACTTCAACTTTTGGAAGATAGCGATGCGGCCAATCAATTATTACTTCGTCAGCATCAGGAAAACGGCGCTTTGTTGCAAATAGCTCACGAGCATCGCAAACGATTACGTAGTAACCCATGAATTTTCCGATGCGAGCTACCGCCGCCGCAAAGTCGATAGCGCCGAAGATAATCATTCGTGGCGCTGGTGCAAATGATTCAACGAATACTGCGACATCATCCATACGATTTTCACCATTTGGGCCCAGCTTTAGAGTCTTAGTTGTTCCATGCATCAGAAGTGCGCGGGCACCTTCGATAGCGGCGTGATCTAGCTGTGAATTTCCAAGCGTTCCAGATGCCTCATTTTTAGAAAGAACTATGCGCGCCCCGATGCCAGTTTTCGCGTTGACGAGGGTTGCTACCGCAACCGCCTGCTTATCTTCAATTTTATCTGCCACCTCGGCAAATTCAGGAAATGTGGCTTGATCAATATATTGAATGTAAAGCTCAATTGTTCCGCCACAAGTTAGGCCGACTGCAAAGGCGTTGTCATCACTCACGCCGTACGTTACAGATTGGGATATTTTTGTCTTAAGGACTTCAAGTGATGCTTCGTGAATTGCACCTTCAACACATCCACCAGAAACGCTGCCGATTACTTCGCCCGAATCTAGAACGGCCATTGCAGCACCTACTGGTCGAGGCGCAGAGCTCCAGGTTCGAGTTACGGTTGCAAGGGCAAAAGGTTTATTGGATTTAAAAGATGGCAAAACCTCTTGAATGATTTCGCGCATGACGTAAAGTATAGCGATGCAGGTTGGAATTATATTAGCGGCCGGATCTGGTTCACGCATGGGTGGCCCAAAAGCAACCATAGAAATAGCTGGCGAACGATTAGTCGATCGAGCAGTGAGGCTTTTTCACGATGCCGGCATTCGAGATGTATATGTTGTTCTTGGAGCATGGCAAGGAGAAGTTCCGAGCGCCCAAATTCTGATAAATCCAGATTGGCAGACCGGAATGGGAAGTTCACTTCGCGTCGGACTTGAAGCGATACTCAAGAATCCTGAATATTCTGCGGCGATAATTTCACTCGTAGACCTTCCTGGAATGACCGCTGCTGCGATCGCTGAAGTTGCAGATGCTTCCCATGAAATCGTTATCGGAACTTTTGATGGAAAGCCAGGTCATCCAGTCAAATTTGCACGTAAATATTGGAAAGAAATCATGGAGAGCGCTACTGGAGATTTTGGAGCCCGTAATTTTCTCAAAGGACGAGACGATGTCTTTTATATCCCCCTGGACCAACTGGCAAGGGGCAAGGATATTGATACCCCTGAAGATCTAGCTGGGCTGACCGGCGGCTTGTAGTTCGCCCTGTAG
>CAWUTY010000075.1:0-3464 GCA_963925575.1 Candidatus Nanopelagicaceae bacterium | reverse complement strand
AATTAATATATTTTGCGCCAGGTTAGCTACCCAGATCTTTACTTGCGAAGCCCATCTACGGTCTGTTAAATCGCTCGAGAGATTGGCTAACGTTCCTAGGTCGATGTAAATAAGATCGAAATATTCCGCTGCATTGATCGCCAATGCGTTGAAACCGGCCACTTTCTGTTGGGTAATTTCTGAAATAGATAAGTTTTCGGATATGTCTCGCCATTTGTTCTCTTCCGATACTTTGCGCAAATCCAGCAACGTTGCAATTGCGGGTGCTTGAAAATTTGCATCAATAAGCAGGGTCTTCATCCCCAATAAAGCAGATTCTTGCGCAAGATTTAGCGCGAGAACAGTATTGCCAGTTGAATGAGATGCCGATCCAACTCCAATGATCCTTGCCTTCAGATTTGGCCTTGGCTGCAGCAGCGGAGTACGAAGTTGCGGAGATCTAATATTTCCACGTATATAGGCCAGTAGTTCCGCCGAAGAAGTTGGTCTGGGTGAAATTTCGGGCAAGCCTTGCGCACTACCTGCGGCATCTGTAAACCCAAAAAGTGTTACACCGCTCCTAGTTATTTCCTGCAATCGTGCTAGCGATATTCCTGGCAAATCAGATGAGTAGATAAGAATTACTTGACTGACATCGCATTTGGCTATTTCAACCTCTAATGAGCTCATATCAAGTGCTCTAGCGATGACGTTCCAGCCTTGGCTAAATAACGCGCTAGAGACAACTCCTTCAAAATCTGGATCTGCAATTGCGGTAATTACTGCAGGTGTTGCCAAGTTATCCATTAGAACGCACGACAACTAGGCGACCTGTGGAGGTGGCATTTAGCAAGGCAAATATTTCACGGCTAAATACAGATATTGTTAACGCCACATCAGTTCCGAAGTTTGCACTTTTGCGATCGATTGAACTTAAGTACGCCCCCGATATAACTAGAGCTGGTTTACCAACTTCCTGCATCCCCATCGCTTCAGGAACCCAATAGATATTAATTGCCTCACCTAGCTCGATGTCACCAGGAATATCACTACCCTGCACCGAAATAGGAACCTGTTCTGATCTCATCTCATGCGAGGTATCACTTAGCGCATTGACGGAAATTAGTTCACCTTTTCCGATTGCATGCAGTACATATGTGCCAATCGGTGATGAATCTTCGGCGAGGTAATCGTTGCTGCTCTCACCTAACGAGACTTGAACTTGTGCCAGATCGGATTCGCTGATTTGCGCTCCTGGCGTCAGATTTTTGCTAGCCACCCAATATGTATCACTCTGATTCCCCAGCGCAGTTAGTGCCATTGCAGAAATTAGCGCTGCTGCAAAGAGAGATGTTGCAACAACTAGACGAGTTTGCGATGCCTTACTTGAATTATTCATAGTGGCGAAGCAAAGAACATTTTGCGAGATTTCTGCGCGCTCTATCCACAGTCATCTTCTTGGATGAGTTGATTTCATCCATGCAGATGATCATTAAAAGGGCGGCCGATACAAAAGTGCGCCCATGACCACACAATTCATACCATTTACTACGAAGCAAACCCTGCAATTAATCTCTAGCAATGAAGATCCAGCGATGTGGAGTCATCCGCAGTTAGATCTCTATTCGCTCTCTGAAATCGCAGCCAAACGCAGAGCCACTCCCCTTCCGCCTCAACAGGCCAAGTTATATCTTGTTCCCACCAGTTTCGGAGAAGAGTACGAACCTGGATTTGAACCGGTGCCGACATCGGCGCAAGAGCTACCTGAACTGCATACCTGGACAATGAAATTTGCAGTAAGTGTTATTGAAATATGGGCCGGACGCCGCCAGCCAGCACAGTTGATATCTAAATGTCATCGCCATATTTACATGCAGTTACTTAAGCAGGTTGGAAGTCAGAAAGAGATCGGACGTATCAGAAGTATCCATCAGAGCCAACCACTTGATGGCATTTGTGAATCAACCGTGACGGTTCGTTATGGTGAGAGGCTGCGCGCCATGGTTATTAGATTTGAAGGAGTTGATCAGCGCTGGTTATGTACCGAACTTAAATTAATTTAAGCACCACCGTGGCATCGTTTATATTTCTTACCTGAGCCGCAGGGGCATGGGCTATTTCTGGAAACGTCGCCCTTATTTGAAATCCCTGATTCATCAGCGGCGGTGTATTGCAAGGGAGAAACGTTTGTTGGCTTCTCTGAAATACCGGCAGCCTTGACTTCAGATCCGTCGCCTTCAACAGTTACCTGAACGTTAAATACCAAACTAGCAAGCTCTTCCTTAATTCCATCCATCATCGCAGAAAATAGTTCGTAGCCTTCGCGTTGGTATTCAACGAGCGGATCGCGCTGCGCCATTGCGCGCAGACCGATGCCTTCTTGCAAATAATCCATCTCATAGAGATGTTCGCGCCATTTACGATCTAATACTGAAAGCAATACTTTTCGCTCAAGTTCGCGCATGACTTCGGCACCAAGATCTGATTGGCGCTTTTCATATGCAACTGTGGCATCTTCCAAAATTTCTGCTGACAAATATTCTGAATCGATTGCTGCTCGTGAGCCAACTTTGGCAATTAGCTCATCGGGAGTAAACGAGATTGGATAGACCAGTTTTAACGCCTGCCAGAGTCGTTCTAGATCCCAATCCTCACCAAAGCCTTGCGCGGTTTCGGCGCTAACGTAGGCAACTAAGGTATCGGCTAAAAATGTTTGTACTTGAGGTGAAATATCTTCGCCTTCTAGAACCAAGCGACGCTCACCGTAAATAACTTCGCGCTGGCGGTTCATGACATCGTCATATTTTAAAACATTCTTACGGATTTCAAAGTTTTGGGCTTCAACTTGAGTCTGGGCTGAGCGAATTGCATTACTGACCATCTTGGATTCGATAGGTTCATCATCTGGCAGACCTGCAGCCGACAAGAACCGTTCTACTAGCCCCGAATTAAACCGACGCATCAGCTCATCTTGTAGAGAGAGATAGAAACGAGATTCACCTGGATCACCCTGACGACCAGAGCGACCGCGCAGCTGGTTATCGATACGACGAGATTCGTGACGTTCAGTGCCGAGAACGTAAAGCCCACCGAGTGCAACCACTTCTTCGTGGCCCTTTGCAACTGCAGCCTTCTGTTTAGTAATTTCATCTGGCCATGCTGCTTCGTATTCAGTTGGATTATCAACCGGGGAAAGGCCACGAGCATGTAGTTCAAAGTCGGCCATGAATTCAGGGTTACCGCCAAGCATGATGTCTGTTCCGCGACCTGCCATATTTGTAGCAACGGTAACTGCGCCCGCGACTCCAGCGCGCGCGATGATTGATGCTTCGCGTTCGTGATGTTTAGCATTTAGAACTTCATGAGGAATGCCAGATTTCTTAAGTAGGGCGGAAAGTTCTTCAGATTTTTCAACTGAAACAGTTCCGACAAGAACTGGTTGGCCCTTGCGATGACGCTCGACAATATCTTTAGTAACTGCCATA
>CAWUTY010000074.1:0-3772 GCA_963925575.1 Candidatus Nanopelagicaceae bacterium | reverse complement strand
AACAAGCCCACCCCCGCGCAGAAAAACGGGGTTAGCCGTGGATTTTGCACCCCTTTTGAGAAGGTAAGATTCCACCTGCACCTTAATTATTTGGAAACGAAAATTATGGTGACATCTCAGCACTTATGTATGAACTGCTTTTCAGGGAATACAAGCCACTTCGGTCCGCTAAGTAATTGGCGGTCGGCGTTGTAGGTGCGACGGGCTTAACAAATTGTTTAGCCACTAACCGATCAGGTTTATTGCGCTGTGCGCAAAAACCTAAGAAAGAGAGCGCTGCCATGGCAGTTGTAACAATGCGAGAACTTCTCGACAGTGGGGTCCACTTCGGACATCAGACACGTCGCTGGAATCCAAAGATGAAGCGTTTTATTTTCACAGAGCGCAACGGCATCTACATCATCGATATTCAGCAATCACTTGCACTTATCGATCAAGCATATGAATTCGTAAAGGACACCGTCGCAAAGGGCGGACACGTTCTATTCGTTGGAACAAAGAAGCAAGCACACGAACCGATCATGCAGCAGGCTGCGCGTGTTGGAATGCCAACCGTCACAGAGCGCTGGTTAGGTGGAATGCTCACTAACTTCCCAACTGTTTACAAGCGCATTCAGCGCCTGAAAGAGCTAGAAGCACTTGAGAACTCAAATGACCTTTTGCTTACCAAGAAGGAACTTTTGGTTCTACGCCGCGAACGCGAAAAACTATTTAAGAACCTTGACGGTATCCGCCACATGACCAAGTTGCCTTCAGCAATCTGGGTTGTTGATACTAAGAAAGAGCACCTAGCTGTTGCTGAAGCTAAGAAGCTAGGAATTCCAGTAATTGCAATCTTGGATACAAATTGCGATCCAGATGAAGTTGATTTCAAGATTCCGGGTAATGATGATGCAATCCGTTCAATCGGTCTGCTTACACGCGTGATCACTGATGCAATTGTTGAGGGCATGAAGGCTCGCGCAGCAGCTGCGCCAACACCTGCTGCTGTAGAGGTAGCTGCAACAGAGTCACTCGAAAAAGAGATTTTGGAATCAGCAACTACTACTCCGGAGGCATAAGTAAATTGGCTAACTACACCGCAAGTGATGTAAAGCGTCTTCGCGAAGCAACTGCAGCAGGAATGCTCGATTGCAAGAAGGCACTTGATGAAGCAGATGGCGATTACGACAAAGCTATCGATTTGATCCGTGTCAAGGGACTCAAAGGCGTTACCAAGCGCGAAGGTCGTCTGACCTCAAATGGTTTGGTAGTTGCAAAGGTTTCAGGAGATCTCGGTGTGATGCTTGAGCTCAACTGTGAGACTGACTTCGTTGCAAAGGGCGAGCGTTTTATCGCACTCGGTGACGAATTAGTTGACCACCTGATCTCTTCAAAGGCTGCAACTGTTGAAGCCTTCCTTGCTTCAACTATGTCTAATGGTAGGACTGTGCAAGCAGTCGTCGATGAAGGCAATGCAACACTTGGCGAGAAAATTGAAATTCGCCACGTTGCAGTTGTAGAAGGTCCAGTTGGACTTTATCTACATAAGACTTCACCAGATTTGCCACCACAAGTTGGCGTGCTTGTCTCACTTGCTAAAGAAGCTGCCGAAGTTGGCCGCGATATTGCACAGCACATTGCAGCATTTGCGCCTAAGTTTGTTCATCGCGAAGATGTTCCAGCAGATCTCATTGAAAATGAGCGCCGTATCGCTGAAGAGACTGCCCGTGAAGAAGGTAAGCCAGAGGCATCACTTTCTAAGATCATCGAAGGCCGCGTAACCGGCTTTGTGAAGGAAGTCTCGCTAATTGAGCAGGCTTTTGCCAAAGATGCGAAGAAGACTGTGAAGCAGATCCTCGATGAGGCAGGAACCGCCGTCAAGGCATTCCATCGTTTCCGCGTCGGTCAGTAAACTATCCAGAGCGAGAACCACAACGATTTAGAACTAGAACGACTTAGATAAGGAGCGCCCATGCCCGGTACACGAGGAACGTATCGGCGGGTGCTCCTTAAACTTTCTGGCGAAGTTTTCGGCGGCGAAAAAGGCATTGGCGTGGATATAAATGTCATGCGTGATGTAGCTAAACAAATCAAGGATGTCGTTAAAGGTGGAGTTCAACTAGCGGTCGTAGTCGGCGGCGGTAACTATTTCCGCGGTGCCGAACTACAGCAAGTTGGCATGGATCGCGCTCGCGCAGATTACATGGGCATGCTGGGCACGGTTATGAACTGTCTAGCGCTTCAAGATTTTCTCGAAAAAGAAGGCGTTGATACTCGCGTTCAAACTGCCATCACAATGGGACAGGTTGCCGAACCATATATTCCACGTCGCGCTATACGACACCTAGAAAAAGGTCGCGTTGTAATTTTCGGTGCAGGAGCTGGAATGCCTTTCTTTACAACGGATACCGTTGCCGCACAGCGCGCACTGGAAATCGGATCAGAAGCGTTGCTTTTGGCCAAGAGCGGTGTTGATGGCGTCTATAGCGCAGATCCCAAAAAAGATCCCAAGGCAACAAAATTCGATCAGATTACCTACGGCGAAGTTCTATCCAAATCTCTTGCAGTTGCAGATGCTGCAGCATTTAGTCTCTGCCGCGAAAACAATTTACCGATAATTGTCTTCGACTTGATGACGAACGGAAATATCGGCCGTGCAGTTCGTGGTGAAAAGATCGGAACTTTAGTTTCATAAATCTCCAATTGGTGATTTAAATATGATTTATAAAAATAGGGAGTAAGAAATGGCAGATGTAGCGAGTGCTCTAGCGGATGCGCAGAGCAAGATGGATAAGGCTGTAGAAGTTGCCAAAGATGATTTCGCCACCATTCGCACGGGTCGCGCTCATCCTGCGCTCTTCAATAAGATCATGGTTGATTACTACGGCACGTACACACCCCTTTCTCAGTTGGCCTCCATCCAAGTCCCAGAAGCAAGACTTGCCATAATCTCTCCTTTCGATAAAGGTGCGATGGCGGGTATTGAAAAAGCGATTCGTGAATCTGATTTAGGCGTAAACCCAGGCAACGATGGCGTAGTAATTCGCGTTGCTCTGCCGCAATTATCAGAGGAACGCCGCCGCGATTACATCAAGGTTGCCAAGGTCAAGGGCGAAGATTCCAAAATTTCTATCCGAAATATTCGCCGTTCTACAAAAGAGCTGATGGAAAAATTAGAAAAAGATGGCGATATCGGAAAAGATGATTTAGCCCGTGGCGAAAAGGAACTTGAAAAAATTACATCAGAGCACGTGCATAAGGTTGATGAATTGTTAAAGCATAAGGAGGCGGAACTTCTAGAAGTCTAGGAGTTCTTTTAAATCTTTATGTCAGATCTGCATTCCATTAACGAGGCGATAAACAAACGCGCTGGAAGAAAGCTAGGCCCGTCTATTGTGGTCTCATTATTCTTGGTGGCCTTAGTTTGGTTTGCACTTGCATATGAACGAGTTATTTTTGCTGGCCTTGTAACAGCGGCCGTAATTCTTGGTCTGCGCGAAATGCGGATGGCGCTATCAACTAGCAATATCGCAATCTCATTTAAAGCTTTGACTTTGGCAACCCTTGGCCTTGGTTATGCCAGTTGGGTTGGGGGAGTTGCCGGGCTTGCCATCGCAACCGCCATCGCATTCCCTTGCCTATTGATCTGGTTACTTCGCGAAGGACCTGAACAGTTTGTTGCCAAGGCAACCGCTACATCTTTAGCACTTATCTATCTGCCGTTCTTGGCCGGATTCCTAATTCTCTTGGCGCGCCCAAGTAATGGGCTTGCTCAAGTAATGACTTTTGT
>CAWUTY010000073.1:0-7830 GCA_963925575.1 Candidatus Nanopelagicaceae bacterium | reverse complement strand
CCCAGCAAGCCAACAGTGAAATTGAAGGAATGGCCGGCTCATGTAAATGCAATAGGTCAAAATTTCCGTTAGAAATCCACTGACGAACTCGTGAAAATGCAATCGGGCCAAATAAAACTCGCGCGACCGCCCCGTTATACGGAATAGAAATGGGTTTTCCAGCACTGACTACATAATCTGGGATAGCAACCTCATCAATTACCGGCGCTAATACTGAAACGTAGTGGCCTTTAGCGATTAAATATTCCGCTAAGTCTCGTACATGATTTTGTACTCCACCAGGTGTATCCCAACCATATGGACAAACCAGACCAATCCTTAACTTCTGTAGAGTCATAGCGTTCTCTCTTTAAAGTCGCCATCAACCCAGATGCGTTGCAACATATGCCAATCTTGTGGATATTTGGCTATTCCCTTAGCGAATTGATCTGCACACTCTTGCACCACCGTTGAAACTCGCTGCGCTTCTGTTCCCTGTGCAGGAATAGAAACGCTATTAAACTCGATATGAATTCCGGTATTTGTATAAGAAACGAAGGCCGTTATCAAAGGTATGCCAGTGCGAATCGCTAACAAGGCAGCTCCCGCAGGCATGCGCGCAGGATGTCCGAAGAAAGTGACGTCGACTCCACTGCGAGATAAATCGCGATCTGACACCAAAGCGATCAGCGCACCTTCGCGCGCGCGCTGCAAAAGTGTTCCCATGGATCGCCCATCTAGCGGTAAGACTTCCATGCCCATATTTTGGCGGTACTCAAGAAATTTATTAAATAAGGCTGCGGGTTTAACTCTTTCTACAACTGATACGAGCGGAAATCCCATCGCGCAAAAATAGGAGCCCGCATGATCCCAATTTCCGGCGTGAGGAAGGGCGACAACAACGCCCCGGCCATCCTTCATTGGGCCCGTTAATAAATCTTCACGAGTAACAGTCACTGCTGTTGAAATGCGTGACTTCGACCAATCCGGAGAACGAAAGGTGTCACACCAATAACGCATATTGGATGAGACGGCAGCGCGCATAAGTTGATCCATCGCATCCGAGCCATTGCTCGGCACAACTCTTTGTAGGTTGCTGCGCAACCTTTTCATTGGTGCACCGTTACGAGATAAAACAATTTTGCCAATGCGTTCAAATATTGCGTAAGCGCTCTTTTCGGGCAGAGCACGGACCAGTCGCCATCCTACAAAATATGGCACTGATGATAGAAAATCTTTATTCATCTTGTTAAATCTCTGCCTTCACAATCAAAATCCTTTGCACGACTGTGACGATTGCCAAAATCAAAAGTAGCCAGATTCCAATGGTTAACGCGTAAGGAACCCCTAGGCCATCAAACCCAATCGCGGTTAAAGCCAAAATTAATCGCTCGGTTCTTTCGGCGATGCCACCTGAACATTCGATATTTAAAGATTCCGCCTTGGCCCTCACATAAGAGACCAAACCACCAGCAACCAGTGCCGCTAGCGCGATAGGCGCGAGTGGATCATCAATATTGATCAAGGCAATAGTTAATCCAACCATGATCGCAGAGTCGGTAATTCGATCGATTGTCGAATCTAAAAATCCACCCCAACGGCTGGCACCTTTCTGTGAAATTCGCGCCATGGCGCCATCAAAGAGATCACTCAGTGCGAATATTGAAATCGCAATCGTGCCCCAGAAAAATTCTTGTCGTGGATAAAAAAAGAGCGAACTAAAAACAACTCCGAAAGCCCCAGTTGCTGTGACAGTATTTGGTGTCAGGCCAAGACGTAGTGCCCCGCGCGCAATTGGATTGATGGCGCGGGTTATGGCTGGCTTTAAAGAAGCGCTTAACATCGCCACCATCGTAGGCTTAAGGGCGGAATTTCACCTATTCTGACGCCTGTGACTTCTGCAAAACGCATCCATATCTACGGCCATGTCTCGGCCCAACCCCAAGGGATCGCTAATTTATTTGGCGCAGAAGTCTCGGATACTGCAGTTGCTGAAAGTGATCTGGCAATCTTTGTTATAAATCCTGCAGCCGGTATTGATCAACTGACTATTGATTTGTGGCAGTCTTTAAGTGATTTTCAATTACCGCGACTGGTAATCGTTAACGAACTTGAAGGATCGGATTCGGATTTCGAAGATGCCATCATGTTAGGCAACCGCGTCTTGGATCAACTTGCGACACCTTTCCTTGTTCTACATGGCGATAAAGGTGAACCTATTGCGCTGATTAGCCTTGAGACACAAGAGCTGAGGGATTACAGCACCACCCCGCCAACCGTGCGTGCTAGCGATATCGAGCACCAAGAGTTAGTCGCCGATTTTCGCGAAGAGTATTTAGCCGAGATTGAAAACGCGGGCGAAGGTGCATTTGCTGCCGGGCTTCTATTTCCAGCAATTCCAATCGTGATATCAAACGGACTAGGAATAGATATTGTAAAAAGTTATATAGATTTACTGCACTAAATTTACTGCTCTTAATTAAATTGCTACCAAGCGGCGGCAAGTTCGGCGTGCGTTTGAGCAAGTAAGACCGGCATGACTTTTGTTTGACCTATGATCGGCATGAAATTTGCATCTCCCGACCAGCGCGGAACAACGTGTTGATGAATATGTTCGGCAACTCCAGCCCCAGATATAGCACCTTGATTCATGCCTAAGTTAAAACCAGCTGGCGCTGCAACTTTGCGCAAAGTAACCATTGCGTGAACACTCATCTCAGAGATTTCATCGCGCTCACCCTTGGTCAAATCGGTCAGATCGGCGACATGGCGAAAAGTGCAGATCAATAAATGTCCTGCGTTATAGGGATATAAATTCATAACTACATAAGCGAATTCACCACGCGCAACGATTAGACCTTCTTCATCTGAAAGTGTTGGAATTCGACAGAAAGGGCACTCGACCTCATTTTGATCTAGCGGCCGGTTCTCACCCTTGAGATATTCCATGCGATGCGGCGCCCATAAACGAGACCATCGATCTGGCATTCCTAAATCAGGTGAGACCATTGCTAGACCTGCTTGCGGTCGGCAATTGCTAATTTAATCTCAGCGATTGCATCATGAATAGATATGGAATTCTTTTGTTCACCGTTGCGATAGCGAATCGAGACTTTGCCCGCGACTTGATCTTCTTCACCAGCGATCAACATATACGGAACCTTTTGCATTTGAGCATTGCGGATCTTCTTCTGCATACGGTCATCAGATGAATCAAGTTCGATGCGAATTCCCGCAGATCTAAATTCTTTAACAACGCCGGCCAAGTAATCAGCAAAGGCTTCGGCTACGGGAATGGCTGTAACTTGCACGGGAGCAAGCCATGGTGGGAATGCGCCTGCGTAATGCTCGGTAAGAACGCCAAAGAATCTTTCGATTGAGCCAAAAAGTGCGCGGTGAATCATCACTGGGCGCTGACGTGTACCATCTGTTGCCGAATATTCAAGTTCAAATCGCTGCGGCAATTGGAAATCAACTTGAATGGTCGACATCTGCCAAGTGCGACCAATGGCATCTTTTGCTTGCACTGAAATCTTTGGCCCATAGAATGCGGCGCCACCTTCATCAAGGACTAACTCTAGTTTTTGCGCAAGGGCTGCTTTCCGCAAGGCTTCAGTGGCTTCCACCCAATCAGCTTCTTCACCGACAGACTTTTCAGGATTGCGTGTAGAAAGTTCTAGGTAGAAATCTTCCAAGCCATAATCACGTAGTAAATTAAGTACGAAGGTAAGTAGTGAATCTAGTTCGTCGACCATTTGCTCTTTTGTACAGTAAATATGCGCATCATCTTGCGTAAAGCCACGGGCACGAGTCAAGCCGTGGACTACTCCAGATTTTTCATAACGGTAAACAGTTCCAAATTCAAATAAGCGCAGAGGTAGCTCGCGATAAGAGCGCCCACGAGACGCAAATATAAGATTATGGAAAGGACAGTTCATCGGCTTCATGTAGTACTGCTGGCCAGCACGTTTGATCGTGCCATCAGCATGCAACTCTTCATCCATAACCATTGGCGGATACATGCCCTCTGAGTACCACTGCAAATGGCCAGATTTTTCAAAGAGCGCGGCCTTAGTTAAATGAGGTGAATAAACGAATTCATAACCTTCATCTTCATGGCGCTTGCGAGAATAATCTTCCATCGCGCGACGAATGATTCCGCCCTTTGGATGAAAGACTGCCAGGCCCGAACCAATTTCTTCAGGGAAAGAGAACAGATCTAGTTCAGTACCGAGGCGACGGTGGTCGCGCTTTTCGGCTTCGGCTAGTAGTTCAAGGTAAGCATCCAATTCTTCTTGTGATGGCCAAGCGGTTCCGTAAATACGTTGCAGCATTGGATTCTTCTCTGAACCTCGCCAATAAGCAGCAGCCGTACGCATTAATTTAAATGCTGGAATATGTTTCGTGGAAGGCAGATGTGGACCACGACAGAGATCAGACCAAACAGGTTGTCCATCACGACCTAGATTGTCATAAATTGTTAGCTCGGCTCCACCGACTTCAACGCTGGCTTCATCACCTGCGCCGGATTTAATTCCGATCAATTCACACTTATATGGCTCGTGGGCCAACTCTTTTAAAGCATCTGCTTCAGTTGTAACTCGACGACGGAAACGCTGTCCATCTTTAATAATCTTGCGCATCACACTTTCGATCTTGACGAGATCTTCGGGATTAAAGGCTCTCTCGGGATCAAAGTCGTAATAGAAACCATCGGTGATTGGCGGACCAATTCCTAATTGAGTCTGTGCAAATACTTGTTGCACCGCTTGCGCCATTACGTGTGCTGTTGAGTGGCGAAGTACAGAAAGACCTTCAGGTGAAGAAATTGCAATCGCTTCAACCAGGTCACCATCTGCAAGTTCTGTCCAAAGATCTTTTAGGACCCCATTTACCTTGCAAACAATAATTTCCTTGCGCTCAGCAAATAGTTGGGTCGGACGGGTTTCGGCCTCAACCGATACCGAAACTCCATCGACCTTGATTGCTATCGCAGACATGGGCTTAGCCTACCGAATGCCTGTATGTGTTTGCCCAAATATTCGCCGCCAGCGCCTTGCAATCTTCATCTATTTGTAAGGATTTTCCCGCAATCGACGCAACAGATAGCGCAATTTTTAAACTCGAGATTACGAAGGCCGCATCAACTCTCTCCAATTCTGATTTAAATATTTGCTTGACGGATACCCCACATCTTTCGATGACTATCCCCCGTTGAATACCTGGCAAAACGCCAGAAGATAAGGGGGTTGTAATCCACTTTCCATCGATGCGGAAGAGAAAATTCGAGACGGCGCCTTCCGAAACTTCGCCACCTTCGTTAATACAAATAATCTCATCAAAACCGCTCTGCTGTGCCTGTTCTAAGATAACCAATCGATGTTCGTATGGAAAGGTCTTGATAGTTATAGATTCAATATTTTCTGAATCCGCTACCACGGCCAATTTAGCTGGCTTAGTTATATCTACATAGCGTTGGTGAACAGCAATGAATCGCCCTTTTGAAAACAGTAAACGTAATCGGCCAATAGTCTGTGGTTCAGAAATCAAAAGTGAGCGTATTCCAGTTCGCACAACTTCTTCATTAGGTAATGAAAATCCCTTGGCAGTTGCTGCCTCTAGCGCCCGACGCATATGGCGCCCAAGTTCAAAAATCTCGCCATCTTGGGTTCGAATCGTTTCAAATACACCTTCACCGTTTGGCCAACCGCCAGCGCTGACATCAGCGGCCGCCGAATCTATTAACTGGCCATTTAACCAAATCTGCATCAGAGATTTCCTCCAGCAATCGAAATTAATTTTCGCGCTTTGAGTTGCGTCTCTTCCCACTCAGCTATTGGTTCGCTGCCCCAAGTGATCCCCGCACCTGTTCCAAAGTGCAGCTGCGAATCGCGCAATGTCCAAAAAGTTCTGATCGCAACTGATAGTTCTGCCTGATCTCCTTCTATCCAACCAAGAATTCCACAGTAAGGGCCACGTTCTACGGGTTCATTCTCTGCAATTACTTGCAGCGCAGAACTCTTTGGCGCACCACTAATTGAACCTGCCGGTAGTAACGCACTAATTATCTCTTCCCACGTAATACCGACCTTTAATTCACCTGCCACATCAGATACTAAATGTCGAAGGCCCGGATGATCTTCCGATCTAAGCAAGTTGGCCACATCGACGCTGCCATCACGACAAATCTGCCCAAGATCATTGCGCATCAAATCCACAATCATGATGTTCTCGCTCTGATCTTTCTCGCCAAATTCATTCTCATCAAGCCGTTGTGTCCCTTTTATTGGCGAGGTCAGCACTTTATTCCCATCACGTTTTAAGAATAGTTCTGGCGAAGCCGATGCCATGGCTAACTCTGGCAAAGATAAATATGCGGCATAAGGCGCTGGATTTGAGCTAAGGATTCGCCCGAAGAGGGAGGCCAATTCATCTCCAGAGAAATCTGTTGTTAATACTCGACAGGCATTTACTTGATAAACCCATCCACTTGCAATTGCCTCTCTGATTTTTTCTACGTAATTGCAATACGCGCTTTGATCAAGTGAACTCTTCCAATCTCCGGTAATCAAACCATTTGCCGATCCGCTGAATGGAAAGGTTGCCTTCATAACTTGACTAAACCGCGCCAATCGAACCTGTCCTTCAAAGCTGACGCTAACTGCCCAGAAATTGCCATCATCTAATCGTGATAGATCATCCGTTACTTCAATCAGTGATCTGGCAAATCGCCCGCTCATCCAGAATGAGTCATCACGCAAATCCATGCCCTTACGCTACGGTGAAATCGCTCGCTTTGGCGGATAGCCCCTTGCTGCGATAGATTTGCCCACGCACGAAATGCGGACGTAGCGCAGCTGGTAGCGCGGAACCTTGCCAAGGTTCAGGTCGCCGGTTCGAACCCGGTCGTCCGCTCTCAAAACTTATCGCCGTTCACGTAAAAAATGAACGGCGTTAGTTTTTGGTCGGATGGCCGAGAGGCGAGGCAAGGGACTGCAAATCCCTCTACACGGGTTCAAATCCCGTTCCGACCTCCATTTGTAGTACGAGTAAAGGGAAGAGTTCATGGGCGATGACGTCAGACCGTGGGGTCGCTATGAAATCTTGTCTGAAAGTTCAGATCACAAAGTAAAGAGAATCGAAGTTAATGCTGGTGCGCGCTTTTCATATCAGCGTCATCAACATCGCTCTGAACACTGGTTCATCGTCAGTGGTCATGCAAAAGTCACTCACGAGGGCCTTGAATTTGAAATGACTGCAGGAGATTCAATTGATATTGCCCAAGGCGAGCTTCATCGATTAGCAAACATCGGCAGTGAGCCTGTTGTTTTTATTGAGGTTCAGAGCGGCTCATACTTTGGTGAAGATGATATTGAGCGTATTGAGGATGACTACAACCGATAATCACTACATATTTGCGTGAGGTATGATTTCTCACTCAAGCAAGGATCGTTGGCTCAGCGGTAGAGCACCACATTGACATTGTGGGGGTCACTGGTTCGATCCCAGTACGGTCCACTTCAGTAAGTTCATCTAGGCGCAGTGAAAACTATCGGAGCCCTTGCAATGTCAGCCGATACAATTTCGCTCATGAAAGCCCCAACAAAAAAGCCTATAGCCCGTGTGGTCAATACGGTTGAGCGTGCCGTGGGACGGCGCGATTTGGTGTTGGCGCGAAAAGGTGTGCGCGATTCTGTCGTTTCACTTGCAGGATTACTGGGTTGCCCAGTTACAAATGAAGAAGGCCGTGAGATCGGGCGTTTAGTAGATGTCGTTGTTAAACATGGCCAAGATGCATATCCACCAGTTTCAGGGTTAATCGTAAAAGTTGGGTTGAGACGTTCCTTTATA